>CAYMNF010000004.1:39440-65582 GCA_964391735.1 uncultured Bacteroides sp.
CCGGCCGCTAATCATAACATTGACCCCCATATTGACTCATGGCCTCTGGACAAGGCTGCTATGGATAACCTGTTGGTGCAAATACGCAACGGAAATCCCTGGTCTCTTGAAAACAATGGCGGATACGGCCTTATCGGATTCCATGCCGTAGAATATATGCTGTTTGAGCTTAGTGCCGATGAGAATACCGCTTTGGTACACACTACAAATTATACAGCTGAGGAGCTGGAATATCTCGTGGCTGTGGCAGATGACTTATGCGAGCAATGTGTGTGCCTTGAGGCTTGTTGGGCAGGCACGGAAAACCTCAGTGCCATTAAGCAACAGATACTTGCCGATGCCGACCTTGATTATGGCGAACAATATGGTTGGGAGATGAAGAATGCCGGCAGCAAGGGTTCCAGTTTTAAAACTTATCAGGAGGCTGCCGAGGAGATTTTGCAAGGGTGTATTGACATAGCCGATGAGGTTGGTAACACCAAGATTGGCCGGCCCCACATCGGGTCATCATCTGAGGACAAAAACTATATCGAATCTCCCTATTCTTTGAACTCAATCGAGGATTTTGCCGACAACATCCGCTCTGTAAAAAATGCCTATATGGGTGTTAGCGGCAGCTCCCTTAGCGACTATATCAGGGGGATAGATGCCGATACCGATGCCGCGGTGCGTAAGGCTATTGACGATGCAATTACCGCTATAGAGGGAATAAAAGAGCCGTTTGCAAAGTTTGCCACCGGCCCTGAGAGTGAGGCCGCTATGGTGGCTACCGGTACCACTCTGGTTGCGACCCTTGAACAGGCTATGGATATAATCTCTAAGCAATAAAGATGAAGGCACGATTTTTAATTTATCTTTTGCTGCCGGCTTTTATCCCCGCATTTTCATCATGCTCTGATGACGAAATTGTTGATGAGGTAAAGACTGACGCAGAACGGTTACCCGACTGGTTCTACGCCGGCGGGGAATTGGGCACGACACTGCTGAGTACCTCAAATGCCTTTGAACAACCGGCCCCGGCTGTGGAAAGAGCCGGGTTATACCAATCCTTCAAAAATGGCGAGGCGCTTTTTGAGAAGCCGTTCATGACTAACCAAAGCGGTGTGCGGGCGGGGCTCGGGCCGGCCTATGTGCGCTCCTCATGTATGCACTGTCACCCCAACTACGGGCACGGAACACGAGTGCCCGAGGGCAGTTTCAACACCAACGCAATAGGCAACGGGTGCCTGTTGGTGGTGTTTGACCCCTCGACCGAAACTTACGTGTCCTGGCTCGCCGGGATGCCGCAGGGACATGCGGTGGCCCCTTTCAAGGCTCCCGTTGATGAGTCTAAAATAAAGGTGCACTGGATTGATGCCGTTGATGAGTGGAATAACACCTTTCCCGACGGAGAAACATATCAGCTGCAATATCCACAGGTGACAATGCCCGAGGATGCCATTTATGTGGTGAACCAAGGTTATAAACTGCCCGGGGAATATGAGGTGAGGCTTGAATCCACTATCGGCATATACGGCACCGGCTTGTTGGATGCCATCACCGAGGAGGATATTCTGGCTCAATACCGCCGTGAGGAGAAGGACGGTTTTATGGTAAACGGGTTCAACCCCGCCTTCTACAGTTCCGGGCAATGGCAGTCGATGTATGCTAATACCGTGCAAGGCGATGGCTCAAAATATGTTCGCCGTTTCACCTATGCGCTCTCTCGCGGACCTTTGCAGGATGCCGCCGGGGCTAACGCAATCTGGAATATCACCAATGTTACGCGCTCCGACCGACGATATCATTATCTTGATGCCGCCGGTACATACGCTCTCTATTCATCAAGGGATGCTGATGTACTAGCCGGTTTTGAGGATTATATCCGTCGTGTTGACCCCAATCAAAACCACCCGAAATATTGGGAGGGTAACATGGAGGATCGAATCCTGGCTTATCTCAATGACAAGGAACTGGACGCCGAGATGACCGACGATGAGTATACCGACCTGATGGTGTGGCACCGCGGACTGGCAGTGCCGGCCGTGCGAGACGTTGACGACCCCGAGGTTTTACGCGGACGTGAGGTGTTCTCAGAGATAGGTTGCGATTACTGTCACCGGCCAAGCTGGACTACCGGTCCGGACAAGATTGTTGACCCAGCCAATTTCTTCAAGGGGGACGAGTTGCCGCGATTCCCTTATCAGAAAATCTGGCCTTATACCGATATGGTACAGCACAAGCTGCATATGGCCAACGACATACGCGGCGGCTGGTGCCGCACCACACCGCTCTGGGGGCGCGGGTTGCACCAAAAGGTTACCGGCAGCCCTACAGCCGACCGTTTGCATGACTGCCGTGCACGCACAACCCTTGAGGCCATAATGTGGCATGGGTTCTCTCAGCAAAGCGATGCAAGGTACTCGGTTGAGAAGTTCCGCCTGTTACCCAAAAAGGACCGGGATGCTTTGGTAAGATTTGTTGACGCTATATGACCCGACAACCTTTTACTATCCTGATACATATTGCCTTGGCTATTATTGTAGCCGGGGCAGTATGTACCCACTTCTTCGGTATCACGGGCAAAATGACACTGAACCTCAATGGTGACCCCTCATCAGGATATGAGGTTACCTCAGGTCCGGGGTCCGGGATTCTTCCTTTCTTCGTTCAACTTAGAGCTGTCGATATTGTTTACTACCCGGGAACAGACACCCCCATGGATTTCAAAAGCCACCTGTTGATTGACAACAAAAGTTACTTTGTGTCAATGAACAACCCGGTGCAGGTGAGGGGTTGGCGTTTCTATCAGTCCGCTATTGGAGCTGATTACTCAGTGTTAACCCTCAGTCATGACCCGTGGGGCATTCTCATCACCTATATCGGTTATGCACTATTGGGTATCGGTATGATTGGTTTCTTTTTTCAACCTTCCACACCGTGGAGGGGGTTGCTCAAGAAACGCCGAGCCATGACTGCCGGATTGGTGCTGATCTGCTGTGTGCCGCATGGACATGCCTCGCCACTGCAAACTATGCAGAAACCCTTGGCGTCCAATTTTGGCAAAATCTATGTGTACTGGAACAATCGTATTTGTCCCATGCAGACTATGGCGAGGGATGTCACGCGTACACTCTATGGATCGGAATCATACAAGGGGATGACAGCCGAACAGGTTCTTGCAGGGTGGCTGTTTTACTTCGAACAGTGGCAACGGGATTATCTGAATGAGAATAATAGGGGAGAACCCCTCAAAGAGAAGGCCGGGCTTATACAATGGCTGGGAACGGGCGAGGCCTTTCGCATTTATCCGTATCATTCAAAAAACGGCACCCTTGAGTGGCTCTCACTGACAGGACGCAGGCCCTCGGGGATGTCCCTTGAACAATGGACGTTTATGCAAAACGCCATGCCGGGGATTAGGGCGCTTTTGCTCCAGGGTAGAAACATTGATGCCAACAAAAAGCTGTCTGAGCTTAAGGATGCGCAAATAAGATATGCCGGCATAGATGTCCTCCCTTCTGAGGCACATCTCATGCTCGAGAGGGTTTATAACCGTTTTGCCCGTCCGGCAATTGCCGGGATAGCGGCTCTGCTATTGGCCGGCATCTTCCTTGTGTGGCCGCGCGGACGTGTCAGTGTGGTTGCAGCAACTATAAACTTCTTGTTGGCTGCATACATATTGTCCCTGATGGTGGCAATCGGGATTATAGGGGGACACGTCCCGGTGTCTAACGGTCCCGAAACAATGTTGTTTTTGGGGTTGGTTGCAATCATAGCCTCGCTGTTTGTTCGGCATAATTTCCTTGTAAAGGGGTGCTTGAGTACGGTGGCCGGGCTGGCGCTTTTGGTGGCCGCCATGGGCAGTAAAACTCCGCAGATAGACATGTTGATGCCGGTTTTGGCAAGCCCGTTGTTGTCATTGCACGTTATGATTGTGATGCTGGCCTACATGTTGTTTCTGTTGATGAGTCTGTTATCGGGCATAGCCCTCTTTTCTCGTTCCGTTGAGCGCAAGGAGGCACTGTCAGTGACTAATCGGTTGCTCCTTACGCCGGCGGTATGTCTGCTCGGGGCCGGGATTTTTATCGGGGCCGTATGGGCCAATCAGTCATGGGGACGTTATTGGGGTTGGGACCCCAAAGAGACCTGCGCACTAATAACATGGATAATATATGCCGTGCCTATACATTGGGGTTGGCGGCGGTTGCGTTGCTTCAAAAGGCCAAAGGTGCTACATCGATATTTGCTTCTGGCAATCCTGAGCGTTCTTTTTACCTATTTCGGTGCCAATTACCTGTTGCCCGGGCTCCATTCATACGCCTGACAATTTTTTGTCCTCGGGTAGGCACTTTCTGTCCCAAATTGTGTATTTTTGCATGTATGAAGGTCATAACCCTTGGGCCAAAAAAGTTTGAGGAGGCATGCCGGCAACTGGCACGCAAAATCTCTGTGGCTTTCCCCGAGGGTTTTGATGTGATTGTCGGCATTCCACGTGGTGGAAAATTTGTGGCTGAAAAGTTACTCAATGATTTTCCGGATGCAAATTACACCGAAATTCAGTTGCAGCGTGACGTTACCAAATATAAAAAAGGAGCCGTAAACCGTGTGTTAAAAAGATTGCCCACAACGGTTACAAACCTCCTTAGGATTATAGAATCATACCTGCTTAGGAAAAGACCTGTTGCCGATAAGGAAGTCCGGATTCCAGACCTCTCGCTCCCGAGTTCGTGCAAACGTGTGCTGTTAGTAGATGATGCAGTGGATTCGGGGAGGACTTTGTTGGCGGTAAAAAATATTATCAAGGAATTGGCTCCCGACGCCTCTGTTGTTACAGCCGTCATAACGGTTACCACAAAAGACCCGGTTATTATACCTGATGTACGGCTGTATAACGCTCTCGTGCTGGTGCGTTTCCCGTGGTCGGCCGACTTTAACCCTGAAAGACATGGTGGTTGTTGACTTGGACGGGACCCTGGTGCGCGGTAATACTTTCAGGCTGTTTATGCGTGAACTGTTGCGGCTGAGTATCTCACGCCGCAAACCCGGCGTCGCCGTTAAGCTCGGAATCTATTCCGGTTTGCGTATCGCACGCCTGATTACTCATCGGCGTCTGAAGTGGAACGTGCTGAAGTTGGCAGCCGGTGTCTTCAACGAAAAGGACCTTTACAGGTTTGCCCGGGGGCTGACGCATCGCTTTAATCCTGCTGTTGAAGGGGTATTAAAGAACGAAAAGGCTGTCCTCGCAACTGCCGCTCCGGCGGTATATGTGGCCCCGTTGGCAAATACCTTAGGGGTTGACTACGTTGCAACGGAGATGCCTCCCTCCGGTCGCCTCGCTGATTTTATTGAGTGTCGCGGAACGGAGAAGCTGAAAAGAGTGCTGAAAAAGTGGGGTCCCCCCCAGGATGTCATTACCGATCATGTTGACGATCATATCCTCTTGAGGGCTGCACAGGGCAGACGCATATTGGTTCACCCGTCGGCATCCACCTTGGCAACCGTGCAGTTAGCGGGACTCAACGTTGAGGTTTGGCCGTAGATAATGCCGCATCTCGGTACCGAAGAAATCTCTCGGCCCGACATCCTTAAATCCGCACGATTTGTACAGCCGCTGAGCACGCAGGTTGTCGTTGTCAACCAACAGTCCTAACGGTTTCCCAATGCCGGCCGCTTTCTTGGCGGCGTCCTCAATTAGCATACGCCCAATTCCGCGTTTTCGGGCTTGCGGAATCACATAAAGGGTGTCAAGATACACCTCCCCGGCATCGGTCTCATCAGCTACCGGCCCTTCCAGACCGAACCTCGGGACGGCGACATCAAGAAACGGTTGGCGCAGCCTGTCAAGGTCGGCTCCGTCATAACTGATGCATACGCCAACAGGGTTCCCGTCAGGGTCCAAAGCTATGCGGGAGTTCAGGTAACTGTATTGGGTGTCCTCTCTGGTTGCCATCTCCGCAAATAGTGCCTGTACATCGGCAACAGTATGTGCCTCCCCGGCAAGCTCCTGACAGTGTTCTACACTAATAGCATGCACAAGCCCCTCGGCAATGAGGGGGGCATCCCCGGGCGTTGCTTGTCGTACTGTTATATCGCTCATTTGCTGCCAAGTTTTGTGGCCTGTAACTCTTCACGCAGGTACTTTGCTGTCGGTGAGTCAGTTTTCGCTATCTCCTCAGGGGTTCCGGTGGCTATTATGCGGCCTCCGTTTCGTCCCCCTCCCGGGCCCATGTCAATGATATGGTCGGCAACCTTAAGCACATCAAGGTTATGCTCGATAACCAATACTGTGTTGCCGCGGTCAACAAGCCGATTGAAAAGGGTTACAAGCGTGTTGACATCCTCAAAATGTAGGCCCGTGGTGGGCTCGTCAAGGATGAAGAGGGTCTTTCCTGTATCTCGCTTAGCCAATTCGGTAGCCAATTTTACACGCTGATTTTCCCCGCCTGAAAGTGTTGACGAGGGTTGACCCAATTTGATGTATCCCAGACCCACTGACTGCAGGGTCTGCAGTTTGCGGGAAATGTTGGGTATCGCTTTGAAGAACTCCACCGCCGTGTCAATGGTCATGTCCAGCACATCGGCTATGGATTTCCCTTTGTACCGCACCTCAAGTGTCTCGCGGTTATAGCGTTTGCCGTGGCAGGTCTCGCACGGTACCAACACATCGGGCAGAAAGTTCATCTCTATGGTCTTGTATCCGTTGCCGCTGCACGTCTCGCATCTGCCGCCACCAACGTTGAATGAGAATCGCCCCGGCTTGTAGCCGCGAATCTTTGCCTCGGGCAGATTCACAAACAGGTTGCGTATCTCGGTAAACAAGCCTGTATACGTCGCCGGGTTGGAACGGGGGGTGCGTCCCAAGGGTGACTGGTCAACGGTAACCACCTTATCTATATTCTCCATCCCCGTAATCTCTTTATAGGGCAATGGGTCCTTGCGGCTGTGGTACAATGATGACCCGAGGATTGGGCGTAAAGTGCCGTTTATAAGGGAGGATTTCCCCGAGCCGCTGACCCCGGCCACGCATGTCAGGGTGCCCAACGGTATGTCAAGGGTAACATCCTGCAAGTTATGCCCGGTGGCTCCGCGTAATATCAGGTGCTTCCCGTTGCCGGGACGGCGATGGACAGGCAGGATGACGTCGCGCTTGCGGGCAAGATACTCAGCCGTGAGGGTGTCACTCTTAAGCATCCCCGCTGCATCCCCGCTGTACACAACATATCCGCCCTTGCGACCTGCACCCGGCCCGATGTCGACAATATAGTCTGACTCCTCCATTATTTCGCGGTCATGTTCTACCACAATAACGGTGTTCTGCGCGTCTCGCAGCCCCTTCAGTGAGGTAATCAACCGGGTGTTATCCTTGGGGTGCAGACCTATTGACGGCTCGTCAAGGATATACAGCACATTAACCAATCGGCTACCCAATTGGGTCGCTAACCTGATACGCTGGCTCTCACCTCCCGACAGACCCGCCGTCTGTCGGTTGAGCGACAAATAGTCAAGTCCAACACCTTTCAGGAACTCCAGGCGCGAC
This sequence comes from uncultured Bacteroides sp., assembly GCA_964391735.1. Lineage (GTDB taxonomy): Bacteria > Bacteroidota > Bacteroidia > Bacteroidales > Muribaculaceae > CAG-1031. The sequence goes on from CAYMNF010000004.1 coordinate 46,960, forward strand.
CGCACCTCTTTCAATATCTCGGCGGCAATAACCTGTTGGCGATGGGTCATGTGCGACTCAACGGTGTTAACCCACTCTAACAGGTCGCCGATGTCCAGACGGCTTAGGTCTGCGATATTCTTCCCGTCGATAAAGTAGTGCAGGGCCTCCTTGTTCAGGCGGTCGCCGTGGCACTCGGGGCAAACCTCATGTTTGAACAGGGCATTTGCCTTGGCTTTTGAGCGCGTTGTGCCTTCTGCCTCCTCTTCCTCCCTTTTCTCCTCGATTATCTTCATCACCCCCTCGTATGGACCCATCAGGGAACTGAAGATGCTGTCTTGCCGGTGTGGGAGGTGTTCGGTGGTGCCATAGAGCACCTCATGCAACGCCTCGGGGGTAAGCTCCTCTATCGGCGTTTTCAGGGTGGCCTGGTGTCGTTGCAGCACGCAGCCTATCTGCCAGAACAGTTTTGTCCCTTTCTCTTTCCCAATAGGTACGATGCCACCCTCGGCAATTGACTTGCTGCGGTCAGGGATTATCTTGTCAATATCCACAACCGTAATGTAACCCAAGCCGTTGCACCGCTTGCAGGCTCCCTGAGGGGAGTTAAACGAGAAGTTGGCAGGGGAGGGCTCGCGATAACTGAGCCCCGTCTCCGGGTCCATCTGGTTGCGGCTGTAGTAGGTGGGTGTGTTTGTCTCGGCATCATACACTATCACCTGCCCGTCACCGCGGTCCATGGCCGTGGTGATGGACTCAGCCAGGCGCTTCTCCATGTCCGGGCCTACCTTCAGGCGGTCAACAACAAGGTCTATATTATGTGTCTTGTATCGGTCAAGCCTAATGTCGTCATTCAGGTCTCGAATCTCACCGTCAACCAGCACCGAGATGAACCCCTGCTTGCGCAGAGTCGTAAAGAGATCCCGGTATATACCTTTGCGACCTTTAACAAGGGGTGCCATCAGGTATATTTTGCGCCCGCCATGCCGTTCTTGCACCAACTGCAGTATTTCTTTAAGCGTATACGCCACCATGGGTTTCCCCGTCAGGTAGCTCACGGCCTCGCCGGCACGGGCATACAGCAGGCGCAGAAAGTCGTAGACCTCAGTGGTAGTACCCACGGTTGAACGCGGGTTGCGGTTTACCGTTTTCTGTTCAATGGCGATGACCGGGGACAACCCGGTGATGTTGTCAACGTCAGGGCGCTCAAGGTTGCCCAACATATTCCGCACGTATGACGAGAAGGTCTCGATGTATCGTCTCTGTCCCTCGGCATGTATGGTGTCAAAGGCCAATGAGGATTTCCCCGAGCCTGATAGCCCGGTGATTACCGTCAGTGTCCCGTGCGGGATTGTTACGTCGATATTCTTTAAATTGTGTACCCGTGCGCCTTCAACCTTTAACTCACGTGCCATAGTACTTCCTTTGGATGTTATTTTCGTTGCAAGGACTCTTGTGTGGGAATCTGTACCTTATAGGTCTTGCCGTTGGGATTGGGGAGGGATTTGTTGCGTATCCACGGGTTATGCAGTCGCAGCAAGTAATAGCTGGTACCGTTATCCTTGGCCCACTGTATCCAGTCATTGACAGGCTCTTTCACTTCAACGGTGCGATACTCAAGCTCGGGATACATCTGCTCTTCACGCAGGTTAAAACCATACTTTTCAGGCTCCTCCATCAGCAATTTTGTTGCCAAAAGTCGGAACATATACCGCATTGTCTCCTGCGGCAACCACAGGTCAAAGGCGGTTGACTGACCCTGGGCGGCAAGGTCGCGGGATATGCGCCCCTGGCCGGCATTGTAGGCTGCCGCGGCACTCTCCCAGTTGCCGAATTTATTGTGGGATTGCTTTAGGTAACGGCAGGCGGCCTCGGTGGATTTCTCGGGGTCCATGCGCTCGTCAACATACTCATTCACCTCAAGCCCATACTGCCTGCCGGTGTCGGGCATAAACTGCCACAGCCCGGCGGCTTTGGCGGGCGAAACTGCCGTGGGGTTAAGCGTGCTTTCAATACATGCCAGATACAGCAAATCCCTCGGCACACCGTTTTTCTCCAATATCGCCCCTAATTTGGGAAAATACCGGTGGGCGCGCTTCATCTGCAAAAGGGTATTGCCGTGGGTATACATCAGGGAGGTCAGTTCGCGGTCAAGGCGCTCAACCTTGTCATAGTCATCAATTGCTATGGTCTCACCGCCAAAAACAATCTCGCGCGGTATCTCAGGGTTCACAACGTATGCCACACCAACGGGTGGGGTGGTATACACCGGTACCTGAACCTCCTGCACTACTACGACAGGGTTCTCGGTGGCTTCCTCCTTTTTCTTTTTCTTACGTGCGTGGGCCGGGACAATCATGCCGGCAACCAGCAGGGCTACCAGCCCGATGCGATATTTCATTAATTCTTTATTCTTGAAAATTATGGGTGTCGTATTTTTAAACACCCTTGGCGTGTTAATGTTTGGGCACGGTGTCACTGACGGTTTGCGCCGCCTGCAACTTGGCCGTTTCAATAATATGCTCCATGCGTGTGCGCTGCGCTGCCAACCTCAGCAGGGTAGTCTCAGCCTCACTCAGTATGTATGCGTTGGACAATGCGCGGCATCTGTCGGCTCCCAACGGTTTCCCGTTCAGCAGTATCTCTGCCCCAGGATTCGTGGCGGCAAGCGCGGCAACACTGTTGGCCCGGTCGCCCATAACCGTTATTGTGCGGCGAGGCCCGTCGGTGTTGTTCAGATACTCATCCTTGGGGACAGGAATAAGAATGTCCTCCTCCCCGGGGGCTGAAAAGGTCATGGAGGCGGGATTGCCGTCGGTGTGAAGAACAAGGTACAGAACCTTTTGGGGGCTGAGGCGCACACTCATGGCATCATCTGTGGTTGAGGGAGAAACTACATAATACCCTTCAATCTCATTGTTCACCCATCGGAGGCTGCGGGACAATGAGTCGCGCATTATCCCGGTCTCGATTATCAGGGAGTCGGTGATGGCAAGCGAGTCGCTATACAGCCCTTCAAGGGCCCTTGAACGCAAAAAGTTTGCACGCTTGCGCAGGGCCAACTCGTTGGGGAAAGCCGAGTTGAGGGAGTCAATCAACGTCAAGGCTTCCTTGTATTGTCGCGCCGAGATGGCTTTGTCGGCTTCGGCAAAAAGACGGTCAGACGCCGGGTCATGTCCCCCGCCACAGGCGGTGAGCAAAAGGGGAATTATGAGGAAATAGAAGAAATATTTCATGTTTAATCAATTGCGGGATACGTCTTTAACCCCTTTTACGGTTCTTAATTTTTTGATAAGGTTATTCAGGGCCTCGGTGTCTGAAATGCCAACTCCCAAATATCCGCGAAATATGCCGTTATCAGAGTCAATGCTGATGCTTCGCAGGCTTACATTCGGCTCCTTGTTAATAAGCGAGGTGATATTGGTGACGATACCGATGTCATCCTGACCCAAAATTGACAGCATAGCCGGGAATTGCTCACCCTGTTTGCCGGCCCAACGTGTGGCGATAAGTCGGTTGGGGTAGCGCCGACGGATATCCTGAGCATTGGGGCAATCGCAGCGGTGAATCTTTATCACCCCTTCGCCCGAGACAAAGCCGAAGACATTGTCGCCGTATATAGGGTGGCAGCATTTGGCAAGGCGATAGTTGATGCCCTTGATGTTGTCGCCGATAACTATCGAGGGCCCTCCCGAGGTGTTGTCTGTAATCTCTTGCTCCGGAAGCTTGAAACCGTCAGCCGAGACTTTCTCGGCCTGCTGTGACAGCTTCTCTGACAATTCCTCATACTGCTCAAGCACGTTCACAACATCCAACTGGCGGTTGCCCAGGGCGGCATAGAAACCGGTCACTGTTTTGTGTCCCAACTGCTTTATGAGTTTCATCAGGGTGGCGTCCACAAGCTCAATCTTGCGGTTTTTGGCACGCCGTGTCAGCAACTCGCGGCCCAGTTCGGCATCGCGCTTGGCGGACTCGTTCAGCGCCTGCCTGATTTTTGTACGGGCCTTGCCGGTGCATACAATATTCAGCCAGTCCTGTTTGGGTACCTGTGTTGACGAGCTCAGAATCTCAACGGTGTCGCCGCTGCGAAGCTTGAAGTTGATCTTGCGGTTGCGCCCGTTCACCTTTCCACCCGTACAGTGTGCGCCAAGGTTGGTGTGTATTGTAAAGGCAAGGTCCAAAACGGTGGCTCCCAACGGCAATTTGAAGAGGTCCCCTTTGGGGGTGAAGACAAACACCTCTTTGTTGTAGATGTCCATCTTCATGTTCTTCATCAGGTCTAAGGGGCCCTCGGCGTCACTCTCAAGGATGTCCCTGACGTTGTTCATCCAGGTGTCAAGATTCCCTTCGCTTTTCAGGCCCTTGTACTTCCAGTGCGCGGCAAGACCTTTCTCGGCGATGAGGTCCATGCGACGGGTGCGTATCTGCACCTCAACCCAATTGCCCTGCGGCCCTTGCACGGTTATGTGCAGGCTCTCATACCCGTTGCTCTTGGGGTTTGACAGCCAGTCCTTCATGCGTTTTGGGTTGGGGGTATACATATCGGTTACCACCGAGTAAACATTCCAACAGGCTTCAGCCTCATCCTTCTCGGGAACATCCAGTATAATGCGTATGGCAAACAGGTCATACACATCCTTCAGCTCTACCTGCTGCCGGCGCAGCTTATTCCAAATGGAATATATACTTTTTGTCCTCCCCTTGATGGTGAAGTCAAGCCCCAACTCCTGTATGCGCTCACGCACGGGTTTTATAAACGCATCGATATACTCGTCGCGGCTCTTTTTCTTCTCGTTGAGGCCACGAGCAATGCGGGTATAAATGTCGCGGTTGCTATATTTCAGTGACAGGTCCTCAAGCTCGCTCTTTATCTTGTACAGGCCCAGACGGTGGGCGAGGGGAGCATACAGATATTGTGCCTCGGTGGCAACCTCACGCACAAACTCCTCATCGGGATAGTGATTTATGGCCCGCAACAGTGCCTGCCGGTCAACAATCATTATCATTATAACGCGCACATCCTCGGCAAAGGTCAGCAGCAGGTTGCGGAAGTTCTCGTTCTTCACCACCCGGCTTTGGTGTCCATACAGGCTGAAGATTTTCTTGTGTCCGCGCACAAGCCTGCCCACATCCTCGCCCCACAGGGCGGTAACCTCGTCAATGCCGATAAGCTCAGCCTCAACGGGCAATGACAGCAACACGGTGAGAACCAGATGTCGGTCGGGCGAAATCATTTCGCACACCAGCCGGGCAGTGCGCAGCGCGTGCATCACCGGGTGGATACCGGGGTGGCGTGCCTGTATCTTGCCCCCTGCCACGCCCTCGCTTATCAGTTGGCGCAACTTGGATGCATCTCCCGGCTCTATAACCCCCGCCACATCATGCAGCAATGCCCGGTACAGGCGGGGCAACTCTTGCGCTTCTTCCTTACTCAGCGTGTTGACATCAACCATTGTAATTCACTTTTCAATTTACAAAGATAACAAATTTGCCGGACAAAAGAAAGGGGCCGTGTCGCTTTATTTTTCGACACGGCCCCCGTTTTCTCAGGTTTCAGGCACCGAGGGTGCCCGGTCTATAAGCCTATTTTTACAACTCTACAGCCCGCTCGATCGCTGCCGGGCCATAAAGCACTACCATGCGATATTTTCCTGGTTTCATGTCTGAAATGTCTATGCGCATCGGCGATACATAGTTTACAGCCTTCTGCACCTTCTTCCCTTTCTTGTCATAGAAGATGACACGGGCAGGGGTCTGGTCGGGCAGGGTGAGGCGTATCGAGCTGTGGTCCTGGGCAAAGGTCACACGCATGCTCTCAAGTGCACGTGCGTGGTTGATGTGCATCGTGTAGTCCTCGGTGGGCACATAGCGTACATCCACCTTCAGGGTATTGCCTTTGACGTTGGTGGGGCGCACATACACCGAGTGGCGTGACCCGGGCTCACACTTCGACAGGTCAACCGTCAGGTTCACGGCCTGCAGCTTGTTGTGGAAGTCAAGCGACATGTTGTGCATGGTGAAAGCAACCTCAACAGGGGTCTTGTCTGCTGACTCAAGTTTCATCAGGTAACCTTTCAGGCCCTCGACGTGCGGCATGGTGGGGGCTACCCACGGGTCGGCATCCGGGTCTGTGGCACGTACCTCGGTGTCATAGGCGCGCAACAGATAGGTGTTGTTGATGCCCTCTTCGGTAGAATATGTAAACCCTTTTGCGGCAAGGTTGCTGATATTGCTGATGTCCAAGTCAGCCGGGAAAGCTATGTTGGTCCATTCGCCCGGAACAAACGTGTACCTCAGGGTCAGCTTCTCAACGTTCACAACGCCGTCCTTAACAACGGCCTGGCCGCAAGAACGGGCATCGCCATAAATCACCATGTCGCCGACGTGGCTACCTCCCTCAAGCTCAACAACAGCGTCTTTGGGGATGATAAGCGCCGGGGTCAGATGATAGGTGCATTGTGCAACCTCGGCAGGCAGGTAATATTTGTTACCGGGTGAGTAGGCTTCAATTACTATCTGGGCATCGGCTGACGGCAACTTGTGCACTGACAGGATGGTGTCATTGACGATAGTGGCATACTCGCTGCCCCACTTGATGTTATAGAACAACGGGAGGCCGGCTGAGGTGCGGCCTTGCAAAGGCTCCTGGAAGGGGCGGAAGTTGGAGATGGCTACCTCATTATCCATGAGTATAGTCTGGCTCTCTTTGCCGGTGTCATCCTTGTAGTAGAGGCGGGGCGAACCCACGGCACCTACGCCGAAGAAGCCACCGCTACAGGTAACCTTCACCGTCTTGCCATTCTCGGCGGCACGCAGGGGGAAGTCCCAGCTACGGGTGTCGGTGAAGCCGATATTACCCGTGTTGAGGTATGCCTGCGACGTACCGTTGTACAGTGCGAACGACACATTACCCTCAATGAGGTTTGAGGCGTTTTTGTGACCGCTGACATCGGCGGCAAAGCGGGTGAACTCTGACAGGTTGATGACGGCCGGCTTGGTCTCCATGTAGCTGCCGACAGGCAGTGAGACGGCTGACTTATACGCGCCTTTGCCAAGCTGAATGCCGTTGTTGCCGTTATATGATGCGTTGGCGTATGTACCTTTGCCAAGGTTCAGGTGGCTGGCATCAAGGTAAAGCACGGCCTCACGTCCTTCCATCAGGCGGCCGGTCACCACGGGGTCACCTTCAAACTTATAGCTGAGGGTGTAGATGGGCGCTGTGGTACCGATATTGCCCAACGGCAGGGCATACACATTGGGGATGTGTGTGGCACAGTTGGCAAGGTCGCTGCCGCCGACAGTGATGGTGCGTGCAACGTTGCGCACACGGTGGTCGGCATACAGCGTCACTGTCAGCTGCTCAACGTTCTTGCGGTCAGCGTCGGCATATACATACATATAGGTCTCGCCGTTGCCGTTATCGCGAATGTCAAGGAAGTCAACCGTGGGGCCGAAGTTGAAACTCCACGTCTGGGTCGATGAAGCCGGGCCATAGTGGTCGTTACCGAATGTAAATGCCTCAACCACCACCTCGCCGGTCTTGTCGCGCATGGGGCGCAAAACGTTGCCGTCAAGTTCAGCGATTTCTGAACCCTGCAGAATGGTGTAGAAAACGGGGGTGTCACCCGTTGAGTAGGCACTCAACTCAATGTCGGGGTCGTCAGGCATAATTTTGCCACCGAGGGTCTCGAACACTATTGACTGGGCGGCCTTGGTGCTCGCCGGCACGGGGTAGTACAAGCGCAATGCACCCAAAACGGCAATATTGTCGACACCGCCGTTATTTGACTGCAAACCTATGGTGTTGATGGGGTTGTTGGCCTGGGTGGCATCAAAGTAATAGGGGTTACCGGCATTTGTTACGGCTTTCATGTTACCTTTCCAGCCGGTTTCGGCACCGTTCACGTTGAAGATGACACGGCCATTACCCGTTGAATTGCCTCCCGAAACATTGAAGGCCTGCAAACCGAATGTAAAGCGCACCGAGGTGAAGTCCACACCATGCTCGTTGCGCTTCTGCACATTCAGCGTGGCATTTTGCGTGCCGTTAGCCGTCGCGCGCAATGACATACCGTGCGGGTAGGTTGAGTTGCGGTGAATCTGCAACGGGCGGCCTGCATCGGCCGGGGTAACCGGGGTGTGGTTAACACCGGTCCAGGGACGCGGGTTTGAGAACCAGGTAAAGTCGGCATCGCTGTTGGTGGCGTTGGCAAACTCCTTGGCTATGTCATCAGCCCAGACTGCACCCTGGGTGCATCCGACATTGTACATATCGGTTTTCAAAAAGGTGTCATCGTCAAGGGTTACCTCCAGGCTATAGTAGTAGTCGTCACCCTCAACATAGTCAAGGTCGGCTAAAATATACTTGCCGCCATAGAGTTGGTAGGAGTCGGCTTTGGGAAAATCCAGACTCGTGGACATCTGGTAGCGACGCGTCACAACCGATTTTATCGTGCGTCCTTCAGGCATATCGGCCAACTCGGCCTTTATCATACCCACTGTTCCACCGCCCGATACGCCAAGAATCTTGATCTTTTGGGCCGACGCCCCAAGCGGCAACACAAAGATTGCCGCAAGGAGGGTCGTTATCAGGGTTATATATTTTGGAGTCCTCATTGTCTTTAAGTAACTCAGTATTGTGTTAATAATTGGATTGACTGTTAAATGCCAACGGCAAATTTGCTTGTGAAGTCACGCTCGTTCTCGGTGATTACAACAATGTAAACACCTTGTTCCAGGGCTATCTCAAGCTCGGGGTCTGAGGTCTGTACCGTCACCACATTCAGGCCGTTAGGCTTGAAGATGCGCACCAAGGCATCACCTTGCAGGCCCGTTATCACGCAATTGTCGTTGCCGGCAATAATGCGGTATACGGGGGTCTCGACATCCTCAAGGCCGGTAACAAGCGATTTGGCGTTGACGGTGAAGCGCGGCTCGGTCGAGGCCGGGGCGCGGCGCATGCCGTTCACCTTCTGTACCGGCTTGGTGTTGGCCTCAACTTCAAACTCGTATGTGGGATTCTCCTCATCAGCCTCCCAGACATGACCGGTGCGGTTGTCTGTGATGTTGATTTTGTACTTCTCCATGCCTGAGGCGCTTGACAGGTTCAGGCGCAGTGTCCCGCTCTCCGGGCTGTTCACGCCCATGTCAACGGTCTTGCCGTCGGTGCTGTTTACAGCGGCCGGGTGGCCCTCCTCGGTGAAGGTGTACAACTCAGGTGAAGAGCCCTCCATGTTCCACAGCTTGGCTGCATCCTCGTTGGGAACAAAGTTGTTGTTGGCACTCTCATCAAATGTTATCACAACGCGGTCATATACCTTGTCATCGCGCATAAGATCAAGGGTGATCTGGCGCTTCTCGGTCAGGGTATAGGCGCGGGTGCGTTTGGTCTGTTGCCCCTCCTTGGCCACCGTGGTGACGGTGAAGGTAGCATCGTCGGCCATCGTCTGTACAAAGTATGACTGGAAGGGGTGAATCTGATGCTCAGCCTCATACTCGGTCATGTCATGTACCTCATAGTTGCCCGTTTCGGGATTGCGCTGATACAAGAACTTGGTTACCTTGTTCTCGTCGTATGACACATTCTGGCTCTTGGTCAGGTTGATGTTTGACAGGTAGGGGTTACCGATCAGGTTCCAACCCTCATGTATCACGGCACCGGCGGGTGACGTGTGGTGGGCCAGGTTGTCGATGGTGACATCATTCTGGCTCAGCAGTGAACCGTTGCCAATGCTCATTGAGTGGTCAAGCTCGGTGATAACCTCAAGCTGCACCTGTTCGCCATCGGGCAGTGAACCCTGTTTGAACTCGGCGTCAATCTCAAGGGTAGCATACGGGGTGGTTGTGCGCAGGCTCTTCTCCATGTTCGAGGCGTCTTCAACCTTGCCGCTTTCACCCTTGATGCTCTCATCCATAACCTCACGCAGGGTTCCGTTGGCCAGTGACAACTCTACCAACGGCTCAAAGTTGAACTGCAGCTTCAGCTCGTTTGACTCGGCGCCCTGGGCGTTGACGGTGATAGTGTTGTTGCCGAATTTGTCAACCTTGTCAAGATTCAGCTTAACGGTGTAGCGGTTCTCGGGTTTGTTGAAGTCCATCTCATCGGTCTCGGCATCCTCGCGCTGTATGGTGGCATACTCCGTCTCATTGACAACCAATTGTACCGGCTTGTCATAGTTACGCGGTTGCAGCAGCACGTCTGAAAGAATGGAAACCTCGCTTACATTCTCGGGGAGGGTCAGCGTGGGCACCTCATCATCGGTCATGGTCATGCCGTTGGCGGTGTTGCGGTCAAACAGCAGTTGCAACTTGGCCGGATACTGGGCACCAAGGTTGTTAAGCTCGTCGGGATAGTTGAAGAACATTACCTCTGAAGCATTTGCCAGGTAAGATGCCGGGATGCTGAAGGTGGCAATACCGTCCTCAACATTGTCGGCATGGATAAATCCGGCAAGGTGCTCGGTTGAACCGGTGCGACGCAGGGCCACAGCCATCGGGTCATCCTTCCTGATTGCACGGTGGCGATAGTCAAGTGTAACGGTGGCGTCTGAACCGGTTGACACTGCCTGGCGGTCAAAGGCCAGTGAATAGAAGTCCTGTGAGTGGGCAGTGTAGGTCTGGAAGTCATGGTTCAGGTAGCAGTAGGGCACGCCGTGGAAGGCTGATACCCATGTCGACAGGTTGGCGTTGCCGGCCTGTGATACCGAGATGGGTGATTCCTCATGCGTCGTGTAGCCGGACATTCGCGGGTTGCTGGGCAGGGGAGTAACCTCCTCAAACTCTGCTGAACCCTCGTTGCCGATAACGGTCTTTATCTCCATGTTGCCGGCAAGTTCGCGGCGCATGCCGTCACCGTCGGTGTAGTCCATGTTGACGTAGGCCACAAGTCCCTCATCGCCCAACGACGGGGTCTCGGTCATATACTTCAGAATCTCAGCGCGGTCAAGAGCACGTCCCCAAACACCTACCTGGTCAAATGCGCCCACAAAGATGTCGTTGGCGTCTGACACGGTGGTAATTGATGAGTTCTTGCCCAAGAACAGCGACCCGACGCCGTCACCGTTGAGGGTGGGAGCATTGTAGTTGCCGGTGAAGGTGTACTCATAACCGTTCTTGTAGAAGCGTATCTTGCCTTTACCAACAACCATTGCCAAGTGTACCCATTGGCCGAGGTCTTCGGTGGTGACCTTAACCGAGTTGTCTGAGTTGCAACCCTCGTTGTTATAGGTCATACGCGGCATACCGTTGCGCAACAACAGACCGGTAAGGCGGTTGTTGCCGTCTCGCAGGGTTGCCAGGTTGAGGTCGCTCTTGTTCAGGCAGGCCTCGTCATCGATGCGCACCCAGGTCATTATGGTGAACTCGTTCTTCCCTATCAGGGCGTTGAAGTCAATGATATTACCAACCTGTGCGTACGATTTGTTAAGCTTCAGGGCGTTGCCGAATACCTTCGGGGCTATGCGGTTGCGCACCTCGATGTTCTTCGGTATCAATGACGGGCGGGTATTGCCCAAACTGTCAATGGCAATGGGGTTGTCATTGCTTCGCAGGGTGGTGCGCACCGTGTTGTTGAATCCGCCAAGTTGTGACAGGTCAAGGCGCAACTGTCCGCGAGCCTTTATCTTGTTGTCAACCGAGTCAAGTGCAAAATACAGGCCGCCGGCTTGCAGTATGCCGTCTGACTCAATCTGGTACACTTTGTCAGGTGCCTCAAAACCTGATACTGTATAGGCTGTGATGGGGAAGGTTACGTTATTCTCATCATAAACGTTGAGGATACCGTCGGGGCCTACACCCTCAATCTCAATCTCGATAGCGGGTTTGGTGGCTACAATCAGAATCTTCTTGTCAAAGATTTCCTCGCCATATACGCCACTCAGGCAGATAGCACCCTTGTCGGCAAGATAACGTGCTGTACCCTTGGGCTCCCACAGCTGTTTTTCAACGCGTGAGTCAGCAACATATATGCGATACTCGCGCTTGGGGTCAAATTCACCCTCAACGGGGTAGAAGACATATTCAATGAAGTACTCGTCAACCAAAGCATCGTCAAACGGGTGGATCAGGTAACCCATCGGGTGGTAATCCAAGTAGTCGGTGTCAAGGTTGTCCTCCTCATTCTGCCATTGTGAAGCATCAAAGACATACACACCGAGTTCTGAGTTAACCGTCGGTGGTACCTTTTTGGGGTCAGGAACCTTTTTGGCGTCTTTGGCCTGAGCATAGAAGAAGGGGAACTCGGCACGTTGAACCGTCATAATAGGTGTGGTGGTGACGTTCCCGGCCGCATCCGTTTTGGAGGTGTTGAAGTCAAAGACTCCACTGCCCGGCAGAGAAAGATAGCGAGCGCAAACGGGCACGTTCATCAGCGGATATGTAACCTCGGCACGAACCCTATTCTTGATGGGTCGGCAGGTGAAGGTCTCCATATCACCCTCCAACGAACCGCGGTTAAAGTTGTAGTATACAACCATGCCATCCTTATTCTCAAGGTTGGTTGAGTGCATCTCCTCACGCAGCTCAGCCTGGGTAAGTGCCTTGTTCCAAATCTTCAGCTCATCAATCGAGCCTGAAAGGGCGTTGCGCTCGATACCATCGGCAAACAGTGACAGAATCATGCTGCTGTTGAGGGTATACTCGGGGTACTGTCGCGGAGCTGAGGCAACCTGCTTGCCGTTTACATACAAGCTTACATTGCCATAGCGCTCATGTACCACGGCCACGTGGCTCCATTTGCCGAGCTCTATCGGGCCTGAGATGCTGGGGTTCTGGTTCAGAGTAGTCTCATAGTAAGGCTGCGGGAATACCTGTGACGGAGAATAGTCAAACTTCAGGCGTCCGCTTTCAATTGACAGCTCCCAACCTTTGGGGTGGCCGTAGCGGGCTTTGTTACATATAATATCACCGTTGCTTGTCGGGTACAACCACATATCCACGGTGAAGTCGCCAAAGAAGTAGTCAACATAACCCAAGTCAAGACGGCCCTTACCGTTTGATGAGATAGCCATACCCGGCTCGCTGATAAGCGGCAGGTCCTCGTCAAGCGACGGGGCGCGGCGAATACCGCGGGCATCGGCAACCTGCACGGCGTTGTCATGCTCTGCGGCTACCGGCTGAGGTTCAGGAATGGTATATACCGCTGAGGTGGTCTTCACGTCGGGCGACTCACGCAGGGTCAGCTCAAGCTGCACGCGGTCACCGGGGTTCAGGTCATATTGCAGGTACTGGTAGGGGCAGTTAACGTCAACATCGTTCACAGTCCACTTGAAGTAGTAGTACAACGGAATCTCCCACTTGGTGTCGATACCTACAGTGCGACGCCCGGCCTTGTGTGAGTACTCCTTGAGGGCAAAACCGTTGTCAAAGTAGCGGTCGGCGGGGTTCTGCAGGTCAGCAACCCATACCGAGCGGCCATAGTCGGCGATTACCATCTCCTGGGTGGTGTAGTTGATCTCGGCTGAACCGAACTTGCCGCTGTTGTAGCCGCGAGTCCAGTATTTCCAACCGCCGGTGTCGTATGTGCCGGCCTTTTTGTCGGTACACTCAAGCAGGTATATACCGGCGCTACCCGCATGCAAGAAGTAGAGGTCACCGCTACCCTCATGGTAGAACAGGCGTGAACACTGAATGTTTGGGAGCGTGTTGCCACCCATGCGCTCAACAAGGCCTGTCGAGATGGTGTAGCGGTTAACATACCCGGTATATCCAAGGTAAATAACATCGCTGTTGTTGGGGTCGGTTGCCAAAACAGCGTTGGGGAAGGAGGCGGCATTGCCGGTGGTGGGGTTGATTACCGTCTCAAATGTGTCACCGTTGTCGGTTGACTTTTTCAACTGATTACCGTTGGTAATTACATATATGGTAGATTTACCCTTGTCGCGGCAAAGACCGAACTTGTTCTGCCAGCCAATGGCCGAGCCAACATTGGGCTCAAGGTTAACAATGGTGTAACCGAGGTCATCACAACGCATCAGCGAGCGGCCGGCAACACCCGTGCGGGTTATGTACCATGAGCCTGACACAACGTCAGCCTTGGTCTTGGCGTTCCACCATGAGTTTACGGGCATGTGTTCGGGGTCAAAACCGTATGCCCCGGCACCACCTGATACATAGCAGGTACCGGTGTAGGGGTTTACGAACGATTCACTACCCTCATATCCGATAGCTTTACCCCAGCGGCCATAACGGTAAGTCTGTCCGTCATTATCCTGGGTATTACCAAACATCGTTTGATCACCAAACTCATTTACAGCTATATGGTAGAAAAGGTTTTGGCCCATATCGCCTGCAATGTGCTGCCAGTCGGTCCAAGGGGTGTGGGGGATAGCTTTAGACTCAGGGATGTCATGGGTCTGAATCATTAGCAGACCTACATCCGAACCACGGAATACACGGCCGGTTTTGTGGCCGCGGATAAAGTGGTTGTCTGAGTTGTGGTTTGCAGCAGGTGCAAATGTAAAGTTGCCGTTGGGGTCCAAGTGGCGCAGGGAGTTTGCCCAGTGCAGGTTGGACCATGTGCGGCCACCGTCTTTTGAGCTACCGGTACTCAATGCGCAGGCATATAGTTTGGACGTATCGGCCCAGTTAACACCGAAACCACCAAGCCATGGACCGGCGATTTCCAAACCAAACAGGTTGCCGGTACCAATGCCGTAGGCAACATCCTGCAGAGTTGTCCAGTTCTGTCCACCGTCATCTGAGCGGTAGCAAGCCGTGTATTCACCACCGGCTACATAACCGCCCGTGGCAAAGAACCACTCGTTGGGGTTATTGGGGTTGATTTGCAGGTCGCCGGGTTGCGTTGCGGGACAGGGAAACAGGTACTCGGCACTGGCATTGGCACCCTTGTCACCGGCAAAACCGGTGGCCTTGCGTTCAGAACCCACACCGGGACCATCGGTACCCCAAACCTTGAAGTGCATACGTGCTACAGCGTATGCAAACAGGTAGCCATATCTGTCTTTTTGAATCTTGTCCAGGTCAATGTACATGATTTGGCGTGACGTGGGCAACAGAATCCTATTCTTGTTTGTGGGGTGTTGAACAAGATATTGGAACCAAACACCGGTAGCACCGGTCTCAGGGTTCTTCTCTTTCCAGTTAGCTGAGACATCAACCTGTGTCCAGGTCTTACACATGTCCTCACTAATCCACAACTTGCTGTTCCATCCGCCGTTGGTACAACCCAGGAACCAGAGCTTGCCGTTGGCATCGCGGAAACAGTCACCGCGTTTGAAGCCCTTGTGGGTAGCACCTTGTACGCGGGTCCAGGACTGACCGCCGTTGGTTGACTCGTATACCGAACTATTGTCCATAAAGGCCCACAGGTGGTTCCAGTCGTTCGGGTCAACCGGTATAGCATAGCCGACGCAGGTTGAGCGGTTTTCACGGTCGGGGATACGGTCGGTTATACAATCCCAAGATTTACCGCAGTCGTCGGTCTTGAAGATACCGCCACCGTCGGGCGAAACATAGAATTTATCAGGGTCCTCGGGGTGCAAGGTCATCCAACTGATACGGCCGCAACTGGGCTTGAACAGTGGCTCGCGGAAGAAACCCGGCGTGCGGGTTGAACGGTATTTTGGTTCAATATATTCTTCAGGGGGGTAATAAGCATTCAAGTCAGCAGCAGGAACTTTTTGCTTCACGCTTTTGCGCATCTCTGCGCTGAAGGTCGTGTCAATGAACACAAACATTGAGTCGTTCACACCGGTACGTCCGTACGCGGGCAGCCACTGCTTTTTATAGTCGCCATAGCCAAGTTTCTTTTTGGCCTCTTTCTTATTGGCGATGGCTGTCTGCATAATGGGGACGATTTCGGTGGGATACCAGCCCTCACTTGCCAACTTCAGGTAAACTTTGTCATCAAGCAGATCCTCCATATCCACCGGCTGGAATAGGGTATCAGGCAGCTCTCGCGACTTGTTGATAAGTTGCGAAAAGTTGCCTTTGCCTTTATTGGCCGGCTCTTTGGCAGCGTAACTGTAAGCACCGCATGCCGCAGCAAGGATTATGGAAGAAAAGAATAGATTTGTTTTCTTTGCCATAAATCTTTGTTAGAGAAGTATTTGGGTTTATTATTCTACAATAGCTATGTCGGGAAAAGGCATGGTTCCCGAAATTTGCGCAAAATTACGAAAAAAATGTCACATACCCAACATGCTCCCCGCCGCTTGCCCCCGAGGGCGCGAAATCATTAATATTTGCAGATTTATGGAAACTTCTATAATTTTGCAGCGATTAGGGACGCTTGCGTCCCCGCTTGTACCATGAATAAACATTAAATTATCTGCATATACAATTATTACAAGCAATGGCAAAACAGAAAGAACGCCTGTTTGACATGTTTCCCCCTGTGTCCACCGAGGAGTGGAAAGCAAAGGTGGAGGCAGACCTGAAAGGCGCCCCGTTTGACAAGAAACTGGTTTGGCGTACATCAGAGGGTTTTAACGTTCAACCCATGTATCGTGCTGAGGACATCGCCGACTTCACAACCACCGACTCGCTGCCCGGGCAGTTCCCCTACGTCAGGGGTACCCGCGTCAACAACGACTGGCTGGTGCGTCAGGAGATTATCGCCGACACCCCCGAGGAGGCCAACAAGGTTGCCCGCGACGTCTTGGGCAAGGGCATTACCTCACTGGGCTTCACCGTTGAGAACCCCGATAAGCAGACCTTGGACATACTGCTGAAGGATATCGAGGCTCCCAAGGTTGAACTCAACTTCACCACATGTCCCAAAAAGGCACTTCCGCTTGCCAAGGCTTTGGTTGAGTGGCTCAAGGAGAAGGGCTGGGAGAAGGAATTCCGCGGCTCGATTGACTTCAACCCCATGCGCCGCCAGCTGCGCCACGGCGAGCCGTTCCCCGGCAATCCCGTCGAGATGGCTAAGGAGCTGCTGCAGGCCGTGAAGGATGTTCCCGAGCTGAGGGTGCTGAGCGTGGACTCATACATGTTCACCAACGCCGGCGCTTATATATATCAGGAGTTGGGTTTCGCCCTGTCATGGGGCGCTTGGTGGATGACGGCTCTCACCGATGCCGGTGTCCCCGCCGCAGAGGTTGCTCGCCGCATCAAGTTCAACATGGGCGTGCTCAGCAACTACTTTATGGAGTTGGCTAAGTTCCGCGCCGCTCGCATGCTGTGGGCTCAGATCGTCGAGCAGTATGAGAAGGAGGACCTTGACGCCGCCAAGATGATGTGCCACGCTGTGACATCAACCTTCAACCAGACCATCTATGACGCATACGTCAACCTGTTGCGTTCACAGACCGAGGCCATGTCGGCTGCCCTTGCCGGTGTTGACTCGATAACCGTAACACCGTTTGACACCCCCTACAAGCGCCCGGATGACTTCTCAGAGCGCATCGCACGCAACCAACAGTTGCTGCTGAAGGAGGAGAGCCACCTCGACAAGGTGGTTGACCCCGCCGGCGGTTCATACTACATCGAGACCCTCACCGTAAACATCGCCCGAGAGGCTTGGAAGCTCTTCCTCGAGATTGAGGAGCGCGGCGGTTTCATGGCTGCCCTTGAGGACAACAGCGTTCAGGCTGCCGTGCGCGAGAGCTCAAAGAAACGCCACACCGACATTGCCCGCCGCAAGGAGATTCTGTTGGGTACCAACCAGTATCCCAACATCAACGAGAAGGCCGGCGACAAGACACCCAAGGATACCGACGGCTGCACCTGCGGCTGCGAGGCTGAGGAGGGTAAGGGCCTGCCCGTGACCCGCGCGGCAAGCGACTTCGAGACCCTGCGCCTGCAAACCGAGCACTCAGGCAAACGCCCCAAAGTGTTCATGCTGACAATCGGTAACCTGGCTATGCGTCTGGCACGTGCACAGTTCTCAAGCAACTTCTTTGGCTGTGCCGGGTATGAGATTATTGACAACAACGGCTTCAAGACTGTTGAGGAGGGTGTGGACGCCGCTCTGGCCAAGGGTGCCGATGTGGTGGTGCTCTGCTCATCTGACGACGAGTATGCCGAGTATGCTCCCGCAGCATACAAGTACCTCGACGGTCGCGCTGAGTTTGTAGTTGCCGGCAACCCCGCTTGCACCGACGAGCTCAAGGCCCTGGGTATAAATGACTTTGTACATGTGCGCTGCAACGTCCTCGACGTTCTGCGTGACTTCAATGCCCGTCTTCTCAAATAATTTAAAAGAATAAAGAAAACAATGAAGCCTGACTTCTCAACAATAGATATTACCCGCGAGGGATTCGGTAGCAATCACACCGCCCCCGCGCACGGCGAGGATTGGCTCACCCCCGAGCTTATCCCCGTTAAACCGATATATACCAAGGAGGATCTTGAGGGTATGGAGCACCTGAACTACGTGTCTGGTCTGCCCCCCTTCTTGCGCGGCCCGTACAGCGCCATGTACCCCCTGCGCCCCTGGACCATCCGCCAGTATGCCGGCTTCTCAACCGCTGCTGAGTCCAACGCCTTCTACCGTCGCAACCTCGCCTCGGGCCAGAAAGGTCTGTCAGTAGCCTTTGACCTCGCTACACACCGCGGCTATGACGCTGACCATGAGCGCGTTGTCGGTGATGTGGGTAAGGCCGGTGTGTCAATCTGCTCGCTCGACGACATGAAGGTGCTCTTCGACGGTATACCCTTGAACAAGATGTCTGTGTCAATGA
>CAYMNF010000005.1:0-54087 GCA_964391735.1 uncultured Bacteroides sp.
AGGTGTTGATGATGAGCTGCATGCGCTCGGTGAGGTTGAAGGCCACGCAGGTCTCAGAGTTGATGCCCAGTTCCTTCCAGTTGGTTACCTTGGCCTTTGAAGCGTTGAGCACAACAAAGTCGGGTTTGAAGTTGTCAAGCTCCTCCTTGGTCGGGCGAATGAACATGTTGGTAACGAAGTGAGCCTGCCAAGCAACCTCCATAACAAAGCGTACAGCCAGACGGGTGTCCTTGTTGGTGCCGCAGAAGGCGTCCACAACATAGAGGGTCTTGTCTGAGAGCTCATTGTCGGCAATCTCCTTGAGTGCATCCCAGGTGGCGGGGGTGATGGGCTTGTTGTCGTTTTTATAACCCTCGGTTGTCCACCAGATGGTGTTTTCTGAGGTATTATCCTTTACAAAGAATTTGTCTTTAGGTGAACGGCCGGTGTAAATACCGGTCATCACGTTTACTGCGCCCAGTTCGGTCTCCTGGCCTTTCTCATACCCTTCCAGGCCGGGCTTGGTCTCATCGATGAAAAGCTGGTCCCAAGAAGGGTTGTGAATTACTTTGGCGTTTTTGATACCGTACTGTGCAAGATCAATTGTACTCATTGTATTCTATTGGATTTATATTTGGTTATTTATTGTTTTCCGCTTCTATTTCGGTAACACCTGTTACCGATGCAAAGTTAAGGATTTTAGAGGAGTTATTAAAGAAAAAATTCTTTATTAATAAAATTTAATATATCAGGTGGCCGGGCGGGAATTCGTGCCTTAAAATGCTTTTGTTCACGTATTATAAACAATCCACGGCAGTTTCGGTTTTCGGGCGGGGGATAATAATAATTTATTACGATTGAGGGTAATTTTGTTATCTTTGCCGCATGAAACCGCCGCCGGATACCGGTGACAGAAAAAATAGAACGATGCCAAAAACCAGTATGCGCGGAGTAGAGATGCCCGCATCGCCTATCAGAAAATTGGTGCCTCTTGCCGACAAGGCTCGTGACCGTGGTGTAAAAATCTATTCACTGAATATTGGACAGCCCGACCTCCCTTCACCCCCTCAGGCGTTTGAGGCGTTGAAGAATATTGACCGCAAGGTGCTGGAATACAGTCCCTCAGAGGGTCTGCTGTCGTTGCGCAAGAAGCTGAAGGAGTATTATCACCGCTATGGCATTGATGTTGATGTGGAGGATATAATCGTTACGGCCGGTGGGTCTGAGGCGGTTCTTTTCGCATTTATGGCTTGCCTGGATCCCGGTGACGAGATTATTGTTCCCGAACCGGCATACGCTAACTATATGGCATTTGCCATCTCAGCCGGCGCGAAGATTGTAACTGTCCCCTCAACCATTGAGCATGGATTTGAGTTGCCGGCAATCGAGGAGTTCGAGAAGCTGATAACACCGCGTACAAAGGGTATACTGATATGTAACCCCAACAATCCCACCGGATACCTTTATACACGCCGTGAACTGGACTCCCTGCGCGACTTGGTGATAAAGCATGACCTCTTCTTTTTCAGCGATGAGGTGTATCGTGAGTTCTGCTATACCGGTGCGCCGTATATATCGGCCTTCCACCTGCCGGGTATTGATGACAAGGTGGTGCTGATTGATTCAGTATCAAAGCGATACAGCGAGTGCGGAATTCGTATCGGCGCCCTCATAACTAAGAATAAGGAGGTGCGTAGCGCCGTGATGAAGTTTTGCCAGGCGCGTCTCAGCCCCCCGTTGTTGGGACAGATTGTTGCCGAGGCCTCAATTGACGCTGACCGGGAGTATATGCTTATGACCTACAATGAGTATGTTGAGAGGCGTAAATTCCTCATTGACGGATTAAACCGCATCCCCGGGGTGTATTCACCCATCCCCATGGGCGCATTCTATACTGTGGTGAGCCTGCCGGTTGAGGATGCCGAGGATTTCTGTGCATGGTGTCTCAGCGATTTTGAGTATGAAGGCGCAACGGTGTTTATGGCTCCCGCGTCAGGGTTCTACTCGGTTGAGGGCCGCGGTCGCAACCAGGTGCGCATAGCCTACGTACTGAACAAGGAGGATTTGGGACAGGCGCTGAAAGTGTTGGCCAAGGCTTTGGAGACATATAACGCACTGAAGGACAAGAAGTGAACGTCCCCCTGTTGATAGCACGCAGATTGCGTCTTGGTACCCCCCGCGAGGCTGTGGGGGTGCATGTGGGCGTGGCCGGCGTGGCTTTGGCAGTGGGCGTGATGATCCTGTCGTTGGTGGTGATTGCCGGCTTCAAGGAGGGTATCACGCAAAAGGTGAACTCTTTCCAGGCTCAGATATCCGTGACGGGTGTCCCGTTGCAGAATGATTTCACCTATGGTGACATGCAGATGACACCACCCGTCAGCCTCACACCGGCAATTGAAAAACGTATACAGGGGACGGTGCCGGGGGCCAGTGTTCAGCTGACGGCTGAGCGCCCTGTTATGCTGAAGACTCAAGATAATTTTGCGGGTCTGGTGTTGAAGGGTTATGACGACCCGCACCGGGCTGACATACTGCGCGACAACCTGATAGAGGGTGAACTCCCGTCCCCGGATTCGCTGACCCATATCGTGGTCTCGGCAAGTACGGCCAATGCACTGAGTCTTGGGGTTGGCGACCGTGTTTACGGATACTTTTTTGACACCAACAAGGATGTCAAAATGCGCCGGTTGAAGGTTGTCGGGATCTATGACAGCCGTTTCCCCGAGTTTGACAGACTGTATGTGTATTCTGCAATCGGACTGCCGGCTTCTATTGACAAGCTTGCCGCCGGCGAGGGGACGCGTATTGAGATAAACGGCGTGGATGAGAGTGAGGTTGATGCCCGGGCCGCCGGGTTGCAACAGTCCTTAATTGCCGGTGTGGCTGACGGGGATGTGCCGGATTACATGCAGGTTGACACGGCGCACCGCTCGGGCGCTTTCTACTTCAACTGGCTGTCAATGCTTGATACCAATGTGGCGGTGATATTGGTGTTGATGGCGGTTGTGGGGGCCGTAACACTGGTGTCGTCGTTGTTTGTGCTGGTTTTGGCACGCGTCAACATGATTGGCATACTAAAGGCCTTGGGTGCTACAAACGGGTTTGTCAGGCGCATCTTCATAATCCTGTGTCAGCGCATTGCCCTGCGCGGAATTTTGTGGGGTACCGTTTTGGCGTTGGCTTTGACAGCGTTGCAATACTTTACGCATCTTATTCCCCTTGACGCGTCAACCTACTACCTTGAATATGTGCCTGTGCGCTGTGTGTGGTGGCAGATATTGCTGCTTGATGTCGCGGCGTTGATTATAGCCGCAACGGTGCTGATTTTGCCGGCCTCTTACGTCTCGCGGCTGTCCCCGAGCAAGTCAATCAGGTTTGATTGATGTACGGTAGAGGTATAGCGGGGCCTCCGGCCCAAGATTAAACAGAAGGTCAAGTATCGAGAGGCCCGGGTGGAACCCTAAACGGTCAGCACGTATTTGCCAGTATTGGCGGTTGGGACTCTCAGGTAGGATGTGGCGCATATCAGTACCGGTCATGTCTCCATCTTCAACATATCGGGGTTCAGGAATTTGCAACAGTCGGCAAATGGTACGCTCAAGGGCACTGTCCAGGTCAACCAATCGGCTGCCTGCCACGGCAGCGGTTATAACCGGCTCGATACGGTCAATGTAAAACTCAAAGAAAGGGGTGCGCCCGTATGCTGACGCCAATGCCGTCAAATGATTCTGGTGCCAGTTGCCATGGTCGCTGACGACAGCTTCGGCCCATGTTGTGTAATGTCCGCCCTGCAGGGGGACGGTGAGGGTAAGCGGCCCGCGTGTATCGATGATTTCGGTGCGGTGAGTGCTTTTAAATCGCTTGTTGTACCGCGTTGTGTTATCCACAACAACCTCAGGACTAACCGCAATCAGGCGATAGCGGCCTATGCTCCCGGCGTATGCCGGCGGCAACGTAATGCCGGGGAAGCCGGGTAGGGGCCAGGGCTCGGAACTCATTTCTTTTTCTTTTCCTTTTTGGCCTGGCGCACGGCCTTGACGGTCTCGGCGTCCAATGAGAAGGTATATGACAGGGATATGCTACCGGTAAATGTGGGGCCGCGCTTGCCATAACCGGGGATATACATCGGGTCGCCGTATGTGTGTTTTCCCCCCTCGTGCAAAATTTTATGGAATTTCAGCTGCCAGCCGGCTGACCATCCGCCAAGCAGTTTGACTCGCACACCAAACAGAATCTCAATCCACCCCGCTGTGGCAGTTTGGCTCGGGATTGAGAAATTACTTGTCTCACCCCAATAAGGGTCGTTGAGCGTTATATCCTCAATATCATATTTAAAGGCGGAGAAACCGTAGCGTATACCGGCCAGAAGAAGGTAGTCCGGGTCGCTGTTATACAGGAAGTTGTAGTCGGCGCCTATGCGGAAGTATGGGGCTGTGGGTGAGTGAAAACGGAAATTCCCTCCAGAGGGGGCATCATCGCATGCACCCAGTCCGGCTTCAAAGGTGGGCAGATAGCGGTTGTGGAAGTTAACCTGACCCCAGATGCCGCCAAGTCCATACTTTTGGCCGAAGATACGCATTATAGGGTCCCAGAGGTCAACACCCACCGTCACCGAGTGCCATAGCGGATAAACCATTGGCGGGATATGCGCAACAGAATCGGCGGGGAGAGAGTCCAGTTCCTCAACCTCAATGAACGCGGGTTGGGGAGCCTCAGTTGTCGCCGATGTCCCCGGTTGTTTGGGCGTAACGGGGTTGATGCGGCGTTGGGCCATGATGCCGGCTACCGTTGTGAGCAGGGCAAGGATAAGGAGAATACGCTTCATGGCCGGGTGGAGTTGGCTGGCAGTGAGGTGCTTACCTTGAAATAGAGTTGTAAACGCTCACGGTCAATATTGGTTATCAGGGAGTCTGACACACCAACCGAGTCCAGCAGGTGGTGGGTATAGTCAATCTGGTGCAGACGATAACGGTATGCGGCCCCGCACTCCTCTGACGCAAAGTATGGTGTTGAGGTGTACACCATGGTGATTGTGTCGTTAAAGGCCGGTTCGTTGAAGGGAATCCAGCCATAGGCGATGCAGTATTGCGTCATTGCCATGTCTGAGCGTAATGGCAGATATATCAGGGACGCGTCCTCACCCATAGCCAACAGTGCCGAGTCGCCCGGCGCGCCTATACCATGTATGGCTAAGGAGTCAAGCGTGACGGGCTGTTTGCTGTCGTAGGCGTAGAAGCCGGCCAAGGGGAGCGAGGACATATTCTCAGTGCACCCCGAGGTATTGCATCCTTGCCATGTAAGGGCAGCCAAAATGGCAATGACCGTGAATGCCGCTTTACGCATCATCATCCCTCAATACTTTTGCGAATCTCGTAGTTGTTGCGGTGCGGAGAGTTGCGTACCACAAGTTCGCCGATAAATCCGGCCAAAAACAGTTGGAACCCCAGCAGCATGGTTGTCAGCGCAAGATAAAAATAAGGGCTGTCGGTGACCAGGGTATAGTGGTCGCCGTTGTGCATGTGATACAGCTTGATGAAACCCACAAGAGCTGTGGCTATAAAACCGATAAGGAACATCAAGGAGCCCAACAGCCCGAACAGGTGCATGGGCTTGGCACCGAACTTGCCGGTAAACCACAGTGTCCCAAGGTCAAGATAACCGTTGACAAAGCGGTCCAACCCAAACTTGGTCTTGCCATATTTGCGCGCTTGGTGATGCACCACCTTTTCCCCGATACGGTTAAAGCCAGCGTTCTTGGCAAGATAAGGTATGTAGCGGTGCATGTCGCCATATACCTCAATATGCTTGACGACCTCGTTGCGGTAGGCTTTTAGCCCGCAGTTGAAGTCATGCAGACTGTGAATGCCGCTGACTTTGCGGGCAGTTGCGTTGAACAGCTTGGTGGGGATAGTTTTTGACAGCGGGTCATACCGCTTTTGTTTCCACCCTGACACCAGGTCGTATCCATCCTCCATTATCATACGGTAGAGTTCGGGAATCTCATCGGGGGAGTCCTGTAGGTCGGCATCCATGGTGATGACCACGTTGCCTGAGGCACGCTCAAAGCCGGTGTTAAGGGCGGGAGATTTGCCGTAGTTGCGCCTGAAAGAAACCCCCTTCAGCCGCGGGTTTTGCTGACTCAGCTCCTCGATTACTTTCCAGGATGTGTCGGTTGACCCGTCATCGATGAACCATACCTCATAACTGAAGCCGTTGGCCTGCATCACATGCTCAATCCACGCCGCCAGCTCAGGCAGGGATTCTGCCTCATTGTACAGGGGGACAACAACTGAAATGTCCGGTGCCTGTGTATCCTTATTGTCAATATCGGTTTGAGTCACGTCAGTTAAATGATTTTGTGAACCTTGGCCCGCTCGCTTTTATCACTATCCCCATAATCAGGGAGAGAATCGAGCCTAAAAATGTTGCGGTCCAAAGCAAAGACAGCGTAAAAATTATGGGTGAGATGGCAAAGCCATTGTCAAGGGCCACACGTATATCGGCCGCCATATTGCGGGCTTGTACGTCAGCCGAGGTGTCCAACACCTGCACCATTGACTCCCAAAGTTGAGGCAGGAAATCCGGACTTATCCATTGCAGAAAAATCACCATCGGGACGGATGCCAACAGGGCCCCGCCAATCACCGTCAGAAGTCCGTTGAGCCACAGCGTCCCCACCGTGTGCAACCCTTTTGAGGCGATATAGTCCTTGCGCATCCACACAAACAAGGCAACCGGCAACGCTGCCAGACACACAAGGCCCGGCAGATTGAGCCATGGCAGGTGTGCGCTGCCGAGAGTCAAAGCATAGAACAGCGTCAGCAACAGCCCGAAACGCAGGCCGTTGTGCATTCCTTGCTGCATGGGGTGGTCATGTGTGGGTTTGCCCATTTGTGTGCAAAGTTAAGCAAAAACTACCACACCCCCAACCCCGTCTTTCCCCGCGATTGGGGAGTATCATTAAATGTGTTATCTTTGCAGGCAAAACAGTGCTGACGATGCTTGAGTATATTACTTGGACAGCTGATCCTGAGATATTTCGTATTGGCGGGTTTGCCTTAAGGTGGTACAGTCTGGCCTTTATGGTCGGCTTTTTAGCGGGCTATGAGATTGTCGCCCGTATGTTCAAACATGAAGGGGCCCCTGAGCGATGGTTGGGGATTTTGCTGATCTGGGTTGTTGTCGCCACAATTGTGGGTGCACGTCTGGGTCACGTATTTTTCTATGAGTGGGATATATACTCCAAGGACCCGATACGCATCCTATACGTCTGGGAGGGCGGCTTGGCAAGCCACGGCGGGACTATCGGCATCATTCTTGCCGTCATTCTCTTTTCAATATTCACCACCAAGCGTTCGCCCCTATGGACGTTTGACCGCCTGGTTATCCCCATTGCTCTTGTGGGTGGCCTCATACGCCTTGGCAACCTCTTCAACAGTGAAATCTTCGGCCATGCCACCACACTGCCGTGGGGATTTAAGTTTGTGCGCAGCGCCGAGTGGCAACAAATGTATGCCCCTGAGGCTTGTCATCCCACACAGATATATGAGGCTATCTGCTACTTTGCATTGTTCGCTCTGCTGATGTGGATGTATTGGCGCAAGAATTGCGAGAAGCGCCCCGGTTTGATATTCGGCGTGTTCTTTATCGGTATCTTTTTGCCGCGTTTCTTCATTGAGTTCATCAAGAACCCCCAGGTCGGCTTTGAGGTGGGAATGACCCTGAACATGGGCCAGTTGCTCAGTATCCCCTTTGTATTAGTCGGGATATTCTTTGTGATTCGCGCATACCTGCGTCCCGCCGTACATATTGACTTCCCCAACCGCTTTGCCCCTGTCCCTGAGGCAAAAAAGCGTAAGGGTTAATTGAGGTCAAGCCAATAAACCGATTGCAGGGGGGTGGAGACGTCGCCCTGTTGCAGAACGGGATTGCCCGTCTCCATATCTTCAGGAATCAGGGTTATGCCACCGGCAAACTCATAACTTACTGATTCAGCCGAGCCTTCAACGTTCTTAGTACCGGTGACCACTTTCAACGGTCTGCTTTTCAGCTTGGATGCCGGGAACTGGGCCAATCGATAGGTCTGACCGTCATTCTGCATATCTACACGATAAACCATTGAGTTTGCAGCATCATAAAAAGCACCCACGGGTGTCCATGAGCCGCGCAGGTCTGACGGCAAGGAAGCAATCTCAGCTTTACGCAGAGAGTCGCGCATAGTAGCCTCGGTGGGCGATACGCGGTTAACGGCATACAGGCCGCCGTCATCGACCCACACGTCTCCGTTACCAAGGGTGTGGCCTTTCCAGCCCATGTCGGTCCAGTCAGCTGTGTCAGCCTTTGCTATGGTCTGTTTGAGTTTAGTGTCAACAAGTTTTGGATAATATTTTACCATCTCCTCACGGTTGTTGACGTTGTGGAGGGGGTAGGGCCTTTGCAGGGGATATGACACTGCCGAGGCAAACTTCTCGGGGTCGTTGTCACGCACCGCCTCGGTGATGGTGCGTATCTTTTGGCGTGCATCCGACAATGTGTCGGCCATGGCCACTGTGTCGGTGTCGGGAGCCTTTTTATGTTCGCTGCTGCTATTTGAGCAAGCGTTCATGGTGGCCATGGCAATCAGGGCAGTGATGGTTATATATATTTGTCGCATTT
Organism: uncultured Bacteroides sp.; assembly: GCA_964391735.1. Lineage (GTDB taxonomy): Bacteria > Bacteroidota > Bacteroidia > Bacteroidales > Muribaculaceae > CAG-1031. The sequence continues at coordinate 8,635 of CAYMNF010000005.1, forward strand.
CTTACTCAACGTTTTGCTATTTGATGGTTTAAGGTTGTGGAATGTAGAGTGTTGCCCGTAGGGACAAATGCCAACTCAAACTCCTCAAGACGGCGGTTGGAGAGTCCCTTGTGGGTCTTGCCTTTGTATTTGTTAAAGGCCAGGTAGAGGTCACGAATGTTGCGGTCGCCGGCGGCAAGACGTTTGTACAGGGTTGAACTCTTCACCTTACCAACACCGATATTGTAGGCCAGCATGCCCAGCAACAGGGAGTCGCTGCCAAGATGGCTGAAGGGGGCGCAATGCTTCTTAAGGTCTTTGCGCAACAGGGCGTCAGCCTCCTTCTCGGTTAACTGGCGGTTGCGGCTGAAGTTGTCACCTTTGGTCACAAGATGTCCGTACCCCACAAGCGGCCAATGACGGGGCGAGTGGAGCGTTTCATACTTCTTTATTATTTCTACGGCACGCTCAAAGCGCGGATCCTCAGCGTGTTGAGTGTCGGGGGCTTTAGCAGCTCCCGTCAGAACTGCAGTTATGCATATAGCCAAAACCACAGCGGCCATTACGGGTAATGCCCGCAGATTATTTAGCGTCTTCATACAGTGATAAAACGCCGGGCCAACTAAAAATGTTTATCGGGGCAGAGGGTGTCAGAGCAATGGCACCCATCGGGGATATGATGGTGAGTGGCTTTGCAGACGGTAAGGGTATGGTCAACTATTACGTGATGGGTAGCCATAGGTGCGAAGGCTGACATCTCATGGCTGACGAGCACAACGGTGGTGCCGGTGGCTTTTGCTTCTTGCAATATTTTCACCACATGTTCTTCACTCTCGGCATCAAGGTAACTCAATGGCTCATCAAGGAAAAGTAGATGGGGATGCCTCACAATGGCACGGGCCAGAAGTGCGCGCTGGCGTTGGCCCCCCGAAAGCTGCCCGAGTGTGCGTCTTGCCAACGGTAGCAAGTTGGTGCGTTCAAGGGCCTCGTTAATCAGGTCAGCAGACACTGCGGGGGCGCATCGGCTATCTAACAACCCGGTTGCAACCACTTGACGTACTGTGATAGGGAATGCCTGGTCAATCGAAGTTGTCTGGGGAAGATACCCAATCAGAGGCATAGGCTTGACGATGTTTACTGTTCCACCGGTAGGTTGCAACAGTCCCAACATTATGCGCAAAAGCGACGTTTTACCCCCACCATTTGGCCCTGTTATGGCCAAAAAGTCTCCCTTGGAAACCTCGAGATTCACCCCCTGAAGCACGGGACGGCCATTGCGCTCAAGATAAACGTCCCGTAAATCAATCAGTTGCATATTTCTGAGGCCAATTGCGTGAAATCCTCAAGCCAGGTTGCCGACATAGGATTGTAAACCACAATCTTGGCAGTGCTGTTGCTTGAGTCAAGTAGGGCCCGGGCGCGGGGGCGGTCAGCGTCACTCTCTATCACGATGATTTTTGCGCCGGCATTTCGGGCGGTTTCAAGGCGGCGACGCGTGTCGCCCACCGACGCTTCTTTCCCCTCAATGCCATGCAATGCAATTTGCCGCAGGCCGTATTCTGCTGCCGGATAGCTGAGGGAGGGATGCAGAACCATAAATTCTGAAGCACCACCGCCTGAGATAATTGACCGGTTTACAGAGTCCAAAGAGTCCAAACGTTGCTCAAGGGTTTTGAGATTGTCGGCATAGACTTGGGCATTCTGCGGATTGAGTTTGCTAAGCTCATCGGCCATATTGCTGGCAATGATTTTGGCATTGCGGGGGGTGAGCCACACATGCGGGTCAGCTATGTCCTGACCATGCGTGCCATATAACAGGTCAATTCCCCGTGCAGTGTTGACGAGTGGGGTAGTGCTGCCTCCGTTGGAAAGGCGCCCGGCAATGGCTTGCTCAAAAGGCAAGGTGCCAAGGGTGAAATATGCCTGCGACCTGGAGACGGACTTCATGTCTGAGACCGAGGGGTCGAAGGTCTCGGGATTACCCGGCTCTTCAAAGAGGCAATTAATGGTATATTCAGTGGAGTCCCCGAGAATCTGTTGTAACAGAACCTTTTGAGGAAGGATGCTGACGGTCAGGGTCTTTGCTGACGATTGGGCATCCTTTTTGGCACAGGACGCCAGAAAAAGGCACAGGATTGAAAGGCACAGAGCGGCTTTGCGGCACATACCTTACTCCTCTGCAGCGGCGGGTTCAACGTTCCCGATTTCAACAATCGACCCGATAAGGGGGTCAAATTGCACATAACCCGGGGCCTTTTTATTTGTGAAAATAGAGGGGTCCAGACCGAAAACAACCCCTAATTGAGCCACCGGGATATCCCTCTCTGTCAAAATTGTTTCACCCTGATATGTAAGGGAGACATTCACAGCGCCGGGAATGCGATATGCAAGTCCACCCTTGGGGAAGGTTTTGGTCACTCCTTTTTCATTGACAGGCAATTCAGCCTTCATGATGTCGGTGAATGAAATATACACCGGATTGCCCGACAGGTCATCGGCATCCAATAACCCTTGTGAGGGTGACAAGCGCGCCACCACAATATTGGATTTGTTATCCTCAGGTATTGACACCTGATAGGTTCGTACCTCAGTATAGGTTTTGTGCGTACCCACGAACATGGCTGTCAGAGCCGACTCCTGGGCCTCAAGGTTGTCAAGCACCAGGCGCATGGCCTGGCCGTCCTGGGGCATCCCGTCTGCCTCACCGGCCAAAATGGCTGAGCGAATTCCTCTGATTTCAAAGATGCGGGCCGCAGCAAGCTGTGCTTTTTTTGACAGTGTGGTTGCACGCATCATCTCGGCTGTTACAGCTTGACGAGCCACATTCCCCTCAAGAATAGTAGGGGTGGCTGCTTTTGCTGTAAGTGTGGTGGTAGGGCGCGTTACGAATTTACGCCCGTTCTCAGTATTTACCGCCAAAGGGAATCCCTCGGCAGACAGCTCCATGGTGACGGGGCTATTGTTTTTAAATTGCACCAAGAACCTCTCCTCACCGGCCGTCTGAGCCCCGCACTGCAGCTCGGCCCCCACAAGGGTCCAGACCTTTTCCTCACGCATTATAGGCTCTTCATTCAGCAGAGTTTTGGCATAATCAGCAAACACGCCGGGAATGCTTTCGGTACAACCGGCCTCAAGGGTCACCTGCATGGTTGTTGCCGGTAACACATACTGCAGGCCATATTCTGAGGCCTTGTTGGCTGTGAGACGTTGGGTTTGCTGGGCGTGCAACGCACCGGCAAGTAATATGAAAGATGCAAAAACTATAGGCTTCATAACAGGGTTTTTATAGCTTTGGGAAGGGCCTTGGCAATGTCTGATGCTGTTAAACCGATGGGGGCATCCAGGCTTCGGGCGGCAAGGTCACCGGCAAGGCCGTGCAGATAAACGGCGGCAATGGCGGCATCAGCCGGCTGCAGCCGGTTTGCCATCATGGCAGCAATCACGCCCGTCAGCACATCTCCGCTGCCGGCAGTCGCCATCCCGGGATTTCCTGTGGTGTTGAAATATACTTGACCTGTGGGGGTGCAAATGGCGGTATAATGACCCTTCAGAATGATGATGAAGTTGTATGTGCGGGCCGCATCCATGGCTTTCAACAAACGGTCCTCGGCTGAATGGTGTTCACCAAATATCCGGTCAAATTCCCCGGCATGGGGTGTAAGGATGCTGTCTGCCGGTATCAACTTCAGAAGATGCGGGCGCCGGGCAATGACGTTCAACGCATCGGCATCAATTATCAGCGGGCGGCGACACTGTTTGATGAACAACTCAAAGGCGTTAGCGGTCTGTTCAGAGCGACCTAAACCGGGCCCGATGGCAATAGCTTGATACTCGGCGCCAACGGGAATCTCAGTTACCCAATCTTCGCCGCGGTCACTGCGAAACATCGCCTCGGGCACTACTGTTTGTAGAATAATGCGGTTGCTGCGGCATGAATGCACACTGACGCGTCCGGCCCCGGCGCGCAGGGCTCCCGAGGCTGCCAGACAAGCAGCCCCCGCCATGCCGTTTGACCCGCCAATAATCAGCGCGTGTCCGAAGTCTGCCTTAGAGCTATACTGCGGGCGCTGAACAACCATCCCTTTTACGTCAGGCGCTTCAACCAAGGTGAATTTGGCAGGCATCTCCTCAATAGCCTTGCGGCTGAGGTCAATGTCCACAACCTTTATGCGGCCTACCATATCGGCATTGTCGGCAATGTAGAAAGCCGGGTGGGGGAATTGTATGGCGCAGGTCACGGTAGCATGCACCACATTGCGGGCTATAGTGGTGGGATTCCAATCGGGGAAAAGACCTGAGGGGACATCAATAGATATGACATTTGCCCCGCTCTCATTTATGTCACGCACCAGGGTCATATATCCGCCGGTGAGGTTGCTGCGCAACCCCACACCGAAAAGCCCGTCAACGACCCAATGGCGACTGCTGAGTTCAGGGTGGTCCATTGAGTCAGTGATCTCAACTAACCGCGCCCTGCCATCAGCCAACAATCTGTCGCGGAAGAATTTGCAATCGCGATTAATGCTGTTGCCGCGAATGTTGAAGAGAAAGATCTCGGGGTCATATCCCTGGTCAATCAGCATCTCGGCCACCGCCAGGGCATCGGCCCCGTTGTTGCCGGGGCCGGCGAATACCGTGACGGGATTCCCGGGTCGACAGCGGGCCATAAGCTCGGCGGCAACCCCCTCGGCAGCTTTAACAATAAGGTCGCGGTTGGTCAGATTCTCCTCTTCAAGTGTCTGACGCTCAATCTGCTTTATTTCCTCGTTGACAAAAAGTTTCATATATGCTTAGTTGCCACAAAGATACACAAAACCTTTTAAAAGTGACAATAAAAAGGGCGGGCTGATAACGCTTTTTATCAGATGTTGAAAAGTATTGCAGCATTGACAAACCACCCGTTGTCATGTACCTTGGCGGGAGTTGTGGCAATGTTATTGAGACCGAATCGATAACCTGCGCTGAGCTGGATAAAGTTGATAATATCAAACCCGACACCCACGTTCCAACCGAAATGGAAGTTGCGCCCATAGCCCTTATTCAGTCGCCATGCCATGTCCGGCCCGGTTAGCAAGAAAGGGCCGGCAAGGTCTTTGAGGACCCTCAACGGGAAATGGTATTTTAGGGTAACGGGCAACGCAAAATAATTGCCGTCTGCGTGTGTGCCCTCACCGATTGTGCGCCGGTGATAAAGGGCCGCTGTGCTTGCCGCCAACCCGCAGTGAGGTAAACGGTATTCAATCTGTAAACCACCTGAAAACCCATTGCCTCCGTTCAGTTGTGTATTGCCACCGGGACGTGTAAACTCCCCGCCGACCATTACTCCATATCGCACCTGCGATTGTAGGGAGACAAAGGTAAAGATGGTAAATATAAGTATCAGAATCCTTTTGGGCATATAGATAGATTGAATTTTTTTGAGGCACCACAAATTTACTGATTATTTCTTTGTTGCCAAAGAATGGTGGGAACCGGGAAAATGCTTTTTATCTGCCCGGGGGAATGTAAAATATTTGGCATGGCTCTTAACTTATTTGTATCTTTGCCACAAACCAAAAAGAGACACCATGAAAAAGTCAGTAGTTGACCGTTTTTTGTCCTATGTGAAATTTGACACCCAAAGTGATGAGTTTACCAATCTAACCCCCTCCACCCCCGGGCAGATGGTTTTTGCCAAGGCCCTGATGGAGGAGCTGCAACAGATGGGTCTGAGCGATATCTCACTTGATGATAATGGTTACCTTATGGCCACCCTGCCGGGCAATACCGATAAAAAGGATGTGCCGGTAGTTGGATTTATTGCTCACTTGGACACATCGCCCGACATGTCGGGACGCCATGTAAACCCCAGGATAGTAAAGAACTATGACGGACAGGACATCGTTCTGGATCCCGACACTGACACAGTGCTTTCGCCCTCAGAGTTTCCCGAGCTGATGAATTATCCCGGTCAGGACCTGATTGTCACCGATGGTAAGACACTTTTGGGCGCCGATGACAAGGCCGGAATCGCAGAGATTATCACCGCTGTAGCTTATCTGCAGGAGCATCCCGAGATCAAGCACGGTGACATACGTATAGCTTTCAACCCCGATGAGGAGATTGGCCAGGGGGCACATCATTTCGATGTTAAGCGTTTCGGTGCAGACTGGGCATACACCATGGATGGTGGTGAGATAGGGGAGTTGGAATATGAAAACTTCAACGCTGCCGTTGCAAAGATAACCTTTGCAGGGCGCAATGTGCATCCGGGCTACGCCAAGCACAAAATGCTGAACTCTATGCGCGTTGCCAATCAGTTCATAATCATGTTGCCCCGTTGGGAGACCCCCGAGCATACCGAGGGATATGAGGGTTTCTACCACTTGACTTCAATCGAGGGGAATGTGGAGAAAACCAGCCTCACCTACATTATCCGCGACCATGACCGTGACCGCTTTGAGCGTCGCAAGAAGGAGTTTGAGCACCTGGTTCGTAAAATTAATCATGAGTATCCCGACTGTGCCTCGCTTGAGATTAAGGACCAATACTTCAACATGCGTGAGATGATTGAGCCGGTGAGCTATATTGTGGAGATAGCCGAGGAGGCTATGCGTCGCGCCGGTGTCACCCCCAAGGTTGTTGCAATACGCGGTGGCACGGATGGTGCACAGCTCAGCTTCAAGGGGCTGCCCTGTCCCAATATTTTTGCCGGTGGGCTCAATTTCCACGGCCGCTTTGAATTTGTCCCTATCCGTTCAATGGAGAAGGCTACCGAGGTTATTGTGCAAATTGCCGAATTGGTTGAGCAACGCGGAAAATAAGACCCTGATAGTAATCACCGGGCCGACTGCCTCAGGCAAAACGGCCCTGGCCATAGAAACTGCCCTTGAGTTAGCCACCGAGATTGTGTCGGCTGACTCAAGGCAAGTTTTTCAGGGTATACCCATTGGCACGGCTATGCCTACCCCTGAGGAGCGTGCAACGGTTCCACACCACCTTTTAGACTTCCTGAAACTTACTGATTATTACAGTGCCTCGCGCTTTGAGGAGGATGCCTTGCGTGTGCTTGAAGACGTCTGGTCCCGCAGTGATTTTGCTGTTGTTGCGGGCGGGTCCATGATGTATATTGATGCGCTGTGCAATGGCTTGGATCAATTGCCGACCATCACGCCTGAAGTCAGGGGTCACGTATGGGAGATGTATCAGGCTGAGGGATCCCGGAAGATGCAGGAATACCTACGAGAATTGGACCCTGTGTATTATGAACAAGTTGATTTGCAGAATACACGCCGAGTTGTCCACGCCATTGAAATTTGTCTGCAAGCCGGCAAGCCGTATTCCTCATTGCGAAGCGGACGCAAGATTCAGCGGCCTTTTAAAATTCATAAGGTCATGATAGGGTGGGAGCGGGAAGACCTCTTCAACCGTATCAATCAACGGGTGGATTCCATGATTGAAGAGGGTCTGGTGGAGGAGGCACGGGCTGTCTACCACCTTAGGCATCTTAACTCTCTTAATACTGTGGGATATAAGGAGATGTTCGCAATGTTTGACGGGGAAATGACGTTGGATGAGGCAACGGCCCGTATTGCAAAGAATACGCGCGTGTATGCCAAAAAGCAACTGACCTGGGCCAAAAAGGTTGAGGACCTGATTGTGCTGAAGCCGGGACAGCGCGTCAGGGAGGCCCTGAAACTTTAAATACTTTTTTATAGAGCCAGGCCGTCCAAAAGAGGCTTTACCTCTTTAAAAGCATAGACGGTGTGCCGACCATCGGGTGTCTCAAGTGTCAGGTGTCCCGTTAATGCCACATCAGCTATCCGTGCCATGAAGGGGCTTTGTTGGGTATCAGGGATTATCCAGGGGTGCCAACCGTCTCGGCGCCAAAGCCTACCGATGTATTCGTCATGCAACGAGGCGCAACTTCCCACAGTGTCGGCCTGAGCAAGCCTCTCTCTCAGATGTGCAATTAGGCCGGTTTCAATCTTGTCGCGATCCAACTCTCCCCCGGTCAACATCGCCAAAGAAACAGGATTGGGGGCATCGCTGAGAAACACGGTCTGGTTTACGTTAAGTCCTACACCGGCTATGGTGCGGGAAATGCTGCGACCCTGCAGTGAGTTTTCAATAAGTATGCCGCATATTTTGCGGTTGCCAACATAGATGTCGTTGGGCCATTTAACCTCAGCCGGTGTCGGTGAAACCTCGTCAACGGTATCAGCCACCGCTAAGGCAACCGCCTCGCTCAGTATAAACTGTTCTGAGGCTTGAACCGTTTGGGGCTTCCAAAGAATTGACAGGGTGATGTTTTTCCCCGGTTCAGATTCCCAACGGTTGCCGCGTTGTCCACGTCCGGCGCTCTGAGCGTACGCAGTCACTACGGTGCCGTTTTCTGCCGAAAGGCCTAACGCTGCGATGGCACTATTGGTAGATGTGGTGGAATCAAGCTTAATAATCTGCATAGGTCAATTATCAAGTAGGTAAAAAATCATAAAAATCCCCATTGCAGTCACCCCCATACCCATTATGCCGTACAGTAACCGCGTGGCCTTCATCCCGATTGAGTTTGCCAGTATTCCGGCACTGGCAGTGTTGAAAAACCATTGCCAACCAAAAAGTGCTGCGGCAGTGCTCAAAAGACCTAACAAGCAGAATGTTATAGCTAAAAACCAGCCACCGAGCGGCAAAATACGTGGATTGGCTACTAAGGGCGGCATCAGCGGTTGGCTATTGTCAGAAGGCGGCGACCGTCTTCCATAACCTCAATTTTGATGTTAACGGTGTCGTCCGGCAGTATTTCCTCAATGCGTTCAGGCCACTCAACCAGACAAAGTGCGCCTGAGTAGAAGTAGTCATCCACCCCGGCATCCAAAGCCTCCTCATAATCCTTCAGCCTGTAGCAGTCAAAATGATATATAAGTTCTGCAGTGGTGTCAGACCTGTACTCGTTAATGATGGCAAACGTTGGGGAGCCGGTGGCATCCTGCTCCACCCCCAGCACTTTGCTAATCTCGTTGATCAGGGTAGTTTTCCCGGCCCCCATGTCACCATAGAATGCCACTACCGTTGAGTCCCCTAAGGCATTGACAACCAAACGTGCCACTCGTTCCAGGTCTTGAAGATTCTCAATAATTATCTTTTGCATACCGGTTATTGTTTTTCGTTAGGCGATGTAGAGGAAATGGGTTGTGCGTTCTCCCTTTTTCGGGCTGTTAGTAGTATTACACCCAAGGCTGTAGCAATCCATAGCAAACCCGTGGGATGATTAAGGCCGGTAAAGCCTGCTGCACCCATTATAGAGGCTATAAGCAGGGTTGAGAGGTAATAAGGAGCGTAAGCAGAGTGTCGGATACATACCCACAGCCATATAAAGAAGATAGTCTGCACAATCAGGCCTATGATACCGATGTTAAGGATGGTGTTGAATTGCGTTACCTCGGTAATAGCTGCATTTTCCTCTTTTTTAGCGATATCAACATACATATCATTCTCAATTTGGTACCGCCTCAGAGTTGTCTTCTCCGGGTGCAGGAAGCCGAATCCCTGCCATTGGCAGTGTTGGTCTACCAAGGCTTGCCATTTAGGGATAACCTGTGAGGCTCGGCCCGTACCAAACTCAGCAATGGCCTCCTCATCACTTGAGTCATTTAGTAACAAGAACTGGTTGATACTTGATGCAATGCGCAAGTTATTCCCAGTTGCGGAGTCAATGAAATAGAGGGAAGTTATGCCCACTAAGGCCACAATAAAATATTTCAGAAACTTGGTGAACTTGACTTGGAAAAGTCCTAAAGTAATCAGGAATGCGATTATCACCGAGAATGTCCTCATTGCGGCAAAAGCACCCACAACTATCAGCCACTGCCACCACTTAAGTTTGTAATAGCGAGCCAATGGGAAAGGCACAAGGAGGATGAGAAACGCAGCTGAGGGATATTTACGCGGGAACCATGTGCCCAGTGGATTCCAGCGAATGTTATAGAAGACCGAGGCTGTCTCGTCAGGATTATATGTGCCGGGAAGCAATACCCATCCCTGCAATATCAAACCGTCAATAACATAAAAAGCACATATTACCAAAAAAAATCCAAGGGTTTTACGCCAAAACAGTTGTATGTCAAAATCCTTGTCGGCAAATATCCACAGCGGGATGATAATCGCCAAAATTGTTATGTACCCTTTAAGGGTTTGGAATTGTATGGCAAAGGTCTCGTCACTGAGAGTTGACATTGCCAACAGGAAAATAATGTAGCCAAAGATCAGCAGGGTACATTTTTTTACCAAGGGGTTTTTACGGTAAAAGAACAGACCAAACAGGGATGCAGCCAAAACAATGTCAAATAAGCTGATGTACGTGACCTCCTTTGTCATAAAACCCTGGCCTGTAGCCAGTTCCATAATCATCAATAGGAGCATGTACCGGTCATGCTTGAACGCGTATAGAAGCAACCCAATCACAGCCAAGGCCATGGGATAGAAATGCAGTCCAAGTCCTGACATAGACAGACAGAACAGGATAATCAAAGTCCAATCATGCGACGGTAACTTTAGCAAAGTCTTGTTGCAGAGGCTTTTTCCTTCCCCCTCCTTTGCACGCAAGGCCTCCCTGCTACCCGCAAGCCATTGTTTACCCTCCAAGGGTCGATTTGTCATTGTTGTGCCCATATCAAATCATATCGGTGGGATAATCCTCAGACATTGGCGGTACCGATTTGAGGAAGGGTATTTTGGGCAAAACGCGGTTGCGTAACTTTGCATAGAAAGTTACGGGGAAGACTTCCCACAGCAGAATGCTTACACCAACGAACAAGGCTATTATGCCAAGCAGGTTAATCCATTCGGGGACGTTGCCATTCCACACCAGGTATGCAACAAGGGTAATGCTGAAAGCCGCTGCGGGTACGCCTAAACCAACAGAAACTTCTTTCAGGAAACGGCTAAAGCGCTCCTGTTGCAGCTTGCAATAGTTATATACATAGAAGGGGAGTACCAGAGCCAACGCTCCAACCTGTGTCCATGCAATCCACTCAATACCGCGCCTGAAGACAAGTATCAACGCCCCCAACTGTAATACAACCTCAAGAATAGTGAAGTTGCGCACAAGGGCTGTGCGGTCATAACTCTTCAGGATAGTTTGCACAAAGTTCTTGAAGACAAACAGAACGCCATAACACAGAAGGATGCGGAAAATGGGTATGGCCGGCATCCATTTGTCGCCAAACAGCACAATGAAGAGTGGCGCGGCCATCACCTCTAACAACAGTCCGCCCCCTACAGCAACTAAAGAGAGCGAGGAAAGCATCTCACGACACATGCTTTTGCGCTTTATGGGGTTGGCCTCATTTGATAACACTGCAAAGAAGGGCCAATTAAACACCGAGTCAATGATACGGTAAGGAACATCAACCAACTTTTGACCCTGGGAGTATATACCCGCAAGGTTGTCGGCAATCTTCCCTAAGACCATTGCATTGATATTCAGTGAAACCTGATTGGCCAAATAGGATACCATAAGGTTCACCCCATATTGGAACATCTCATTAAAGGATTTCTTGTAGAAGCGCAGCTTGGGCATCCAACGGGTAAAAATCAGGTAAAAGATGAAGATAAAGACCGAGAGGAAAATACGGCATGACACCAATCCCCAGTATCCGAATCCCCAAGCTGCCAGAGTTATACCGAGCGTTATGGCACAGAAACTTGACAGAATATGTACCCATGCTATCTTCTTCATCTGTAATTCTTTGCGCAAACGGGTCTCTTGCACAATAGACAGTGCCTGGAAAAGAAAGCATATTCCAATGGCAATCATTATGTTTTGCAGTGCCGGCTGCTGGTATATCCAAGCTATTGGCTTAGCCAGTGCTAAAAGTATCAGGCTTATAAGAATGCCTGATAGGGTGTTGAAGGTAAAGACCGTGGAATAGTCCTCCTCAGTGGGATGAAGCTTTTTTATCAACCCGTCACACATCCCCCAGTTGGAGAAATTAAACGCAAGAGCCCAAAAAATCTGGACCATGGCCATGAGTCCGAACTCTGCCGGGCTTAACAAGCGGGCCAAAGCTATGTTGCCGATAGCGGTAAAGACAGTGTTGCTAAGCCTGTCTATTGTGGTCCACTTGTATACGTTTGCCATCTCTGTTGTTTCACAGTCTCAACCAAAAGATGCACACACCGTACATCCTCAGCCGTTTTACCGGGGAATTTAGCCGTTTACAAATTACCTATAACCAATTATTTTTTGCGCTTGAATATTTTCTGATACCACTTCTTGGGTTTTTGTTGGCCGTAGCCATAACCATACCCTGAGCGAGCATTGGTACCGTTAACAACCAAAGCCATCTTCTTCAGGCGCTCATCCTCATAGATGCTGTTGAAGAAGCGTACATCGCGCAAATTGGTGTAGTTCGCACGGCAAACATATATCGTGGCGTCACTGACACGGGCAAGGGCAAACGAGTCGCTAACCATTCCAACCGGTGCCGAGTCGATGATTACATAATCATACTCCTTTCGCAACTCATCAAACATTTGGTCAACCCTGTCGGTGAGCAACAACTCAGAGGGGTTGGGGGGAACAGGGCCGGCCAGGATTATATCCATTCCCTCCACAAGCGGATCTCGCACAATGATTTCGTTCAATGTTAACTCGCTATGAGAGAGATATTCAGTGAGACCGTATCGGGAATGTATATCAAGGTAATCTGAGAGCTTCGGGGCACGGATGTCCATACCCACCAAGACAACCTTTTTCCCCAACAATGCCAGGGATGAGGCCAGATTAATTGATACAAATGATTTACCCTCACCTGACTTTGTAGAGGTCATAAGCACAACCTTGTCATTTTTGTCGTTAATGACAAAATTCAGGTTTGTGCGAATGAGTCGGAAAAGCTCGGATATTGATGAACTGCCACCTGGTTTAACAACCAGGGTCTCACCTGAACGAGATGTACATACCTCACCCAAAACCGGTATTTTGGTGAGTCCTTCAAGCTCATCTTTGGTAGAGAATTTATTGCGAGTAATACGTATCAGGTATATGATGATGGGGGCCAACAGCATTCCGCCCAACACTGCTAACAGCAATAATACCCTTTTCTTGAGGCCTTTAGGTTGAGAGAGGGAGTAGGCTTCATCAATTATCTGGCTGCGCGGCTCGGCATTTGCCAGGGTCATGGCGGTCTCCTCACGGCGTTGCAACAAGAATACATACAAATCAGCCTTTATGCCTTGCTCGCGCCATATAGCACGTTGTATACGCTCTTGTGCAGGGAGGCGCCCCAAGCGAGCATCGGCAGCATCTATCTCACTGCTTATCTCATTGGCACTGAGGCGAGAGCTCTCATATCCTTTCGCTAAGGTGTTTATCAGGCTTTTACGCATCAACTCAAGTTGCTCCTCGATTTTACGCATAGGTATAGAATTGGCTTTGGCATTACGAGCTAACTCCATGCGTTTCAGAACCATTGCGTTGTATGCACTGAGAGCCTCTGAGGCCTCGGGGGTAGCAGAGGTTGCGGGTAGCAATTGATATTTATTCTCAGGATTGTTGGCAAAGTCAAGCAGCATTTTGAAGATCTCAGTCTGGGCCTGACTGTCAATCAGCTTCATCTCAGCCTCACCCTTTTTGGTGAAGGTGTATGTGACATCAGCTTCAAGGTTGGAGATACCGTTGGATTTCTTGAAATTCTCAAGACGGGTTTCATGCTCCCTCAACGAATCACTGAGCATGCTCAGTCGCTCATCTATAAAACGTGCGGTACGTTCTGATTTAAGTTTGCGATCCCTGATAGAGCGGTCATTGTATTTGTTGATAATCGTGTTTAATACATCCTTAGCATAGTCTGTATTGGTTGTCTCCATCGCCAAAGTGATGATATTTGCTCTTTTATCTCCAAGGTAGATACCCAGATTCTCGTTCAAATCCTCGGCGGCTACGTGATACCCGCTGAATATGATAGTGGATGAGATATCCTTACCGGGTTGGTAATATTTTGTTGAGTTGAGGAAAAAGTCACCGTACGGTGTGCGCATTTGCATGGGCAGGCGATTACCCTCATACACTCCAAGTTTATCCCCTGAAGATGTCAGTTTCACCTTTATTTTACCCTCATCATTTATTTTGACATCAAATGTAAGGGCCGCCATCAATGTGTCGGCTATACCGGGGGAGGCATATATGTCAAGCGGGTAGTCGCGATATTTAAACCTCTTGGTAATCGGGTCAATCTTTACGAAGTGTACCTTGTGGATGTTGAGGTCCTTTATAGCATCACGCATTACTGAGTGAGAGCCCACCAAAAATACCTCGTCATCAACGTTACCGCTGTTGCCGAACATGTTGGACAAGTTTCCGAACATAGCACGTATGCCGGTACCGCTCCCGGATTTCTCCTCCTCCTGGGTGATAAGGATATTGGCCTTTACGGTGTATATCGGCTCTGTGATATGTGTGTAAATCCATGCGCATCCTACGCACAGAATTACGCAAATCAGGAACCAATACCACTTTGACCGATATTCAGCTAAAAGACCGCGTAGGTCAATGATCTCACTTTTCTTTTCGTGCTCAGAAGCCATTTCTATATAGTTGAAAATGAGCGATTCAAAAATGTAATGATAAGGGGTTGGGGTGGTTATTTAATAACCAAAGCAATTACCAACGAGGCAACCACCGAACAAGCGCTGATGATGGCTGAGGTTACCTGTACTTTGTAACCGTTGTTTACATTGTAGCTGGCGTTTTCTGCCTTTACGTTGTTTGGCGCAACATATACCATGTCGTTTTGCTTGAGGTAGAAGTAAGGCGAATCAAAGATTTTTGAATCGCTGAGGTCAAGGTGATGATAAACCTTTTTGCCATCCTCCTCGCGTATCAACAGGACATTCTCACGCACGCCATACTGTGTTATATCCCCGGCCTTTGAAATAGCGTCTATGATTGAGAAACGCTCTCCCTGGGACGTAACCATGCCCGGATGATTAACCTCTCCCAAAACATTTACGTTGAACTTGCTGATGCTGACAGTGACTATAGGATCCTCAACGGATGAAGAAATGCGTTTGGTCAACATATCTGCGATTTCTTCAGCCGTCATTCCCTCAACGTGCAATGTGCCCAAAACGGG
This sequence comes from uncultured Bacteroides sp., assembly GCA_964391735.1. Taxonomy (GTDB): domain Bacteria; phylum Bacteroidota; class Bacteroidia; order Bacteroidales; family Muribaculaceae; genus CAG-1031. Next base: position 23,727 of record CAYMNF010000005.1, read on the forward strand.
GAAGGTGATATCCCCCTTTGAGTTAACCAGATAAGAGTTTGATGTGTTTGTGGGAGATAAAATGGGTTGGCCGGTATTCGGGTCAAGTACCGGTGTGTATTGTGAGGGGAGATTGTACAACTGTGAGGCTTGCGGGTCAAGCGATGATACAGATATGTTCAATCGGTCATCCGGCACAACCTTTAGGGTGTAGTCAGTTGTACCCATAATTCCTGACTGTATCTTATCAATATCGGTGAAGTATGCAAGATTGGTGCGTTTGGATGCGCAACTGCTCATCACCAACAGGGCAACAGTTAAGAAAATATGCGAGGGCCGCAAGCGTATAGTTTTCCTCATAATGATTGGTCGTTTTTTACAGTAACGACCCGGTGAAATTTATATTGTGCAAATACACCATATTCAGGCCGTTTTTTTGCGATGCAAAGGTAGCGACTTTTATTTGGTCGGCAAAATGATATAACTTCCCCGCTTTTTCCTATCTTTGCCATCATCTACGAACGTTTTTTCAGTATGGAAGGGAGCGCACCTTTGGTTTCAATCATAACACCGGTCTACAATAGGGCTGACTGCCTTGCAGCATGTATCAATAGCGTGAGCACACAGGCAGATGACACTATTGAGCATGTAATCGTGGATGACGGCTCAACCGATGGCAGCTATGACGTGGCCAAAGAACTTGCATCAAAGTATAGTCATGTCAAAGTTTTGCGCCTTGACAGGAACTCAGGGACTAATGCAGCCCGAAATTTGGCCGTGAAGAACTCCCGCGGTTGCTTTGTTATGCTTCTGGACAGTGATGACGCTTTGGCGCCTGATGCAGTCTCTGTGGTTAAAGAGGCCATAGCCCGAAATCCTTCCATCAAGCATTTTGCATTAGCGGTTGACGATCGCAAGGCGTATTATGCCGGCTTGGGAATCAATGAGGGTAGTACAAGAGTCTTCACCTTCAGGGATTTTCTTGAGGAAAGGGTAGGGGGAGATTTCGCCCATGTTCTTCTTAGGGAAACGATGCTAAAGTATCCTTTTGAAGAAAAGATACGTGTGTTTGAAGGAATCAATTTTTTGAGTTTCTATAAGGAGGCCTCAAAGATTCTTTTTCTCAACCATACAGTCATTAACAGGGATCGGGGACGTTCTGACAGGGTTACATATATGCTTGTGCCGGACAGTAAGGAGTCCCTGTGGAGGCACATACGGGCACTCAGAATCTCTCTTGACAATTTCAGCGATGACCTCCTGGGCACTCAACGGGGACAGGAGATTTTGGTAAAGAAGTTGCAGCGCTACTATAATTTCGCAACCCTTGCCGGAGATTATGCCGGGGCTGATTACTCGGCATCAGAGTTGGGCAGGTTTAATACGCAACCGGGAAAGCTTTACCGGACGTTGCGAAGGTTGCACCTCGGCCCCCTGTTCTTTATAGGCGCCGGCATGTTGCTTAAGTTAAAGTACAGTATTAAAAAGATAGAATAACCCCTGCAGTATGCTACGCCCGGCTAACCGGACAAGCAACTACAGGGGTAATACTTTGGTTCGTAATCTTTTTATTTACATGAGCCGCCACAGCCGCAACTGTTCTCATTGTCGCAGCCACAGTCATCGTTGCAGTCGCAACCACAACCGCAACCGGCGGCCGGTTTCAGCTCCTCGGGGGTAGCAGGACGCACCTCTTTTATTTCGCCGTCAAAGCGAACATCTTGGCCGGCAAGGGGGTGGTTGAAGTCAACCTTTACATTATTCTCACCGACTTCCAGAACCTTTCCATCGATGCGGAAACCATCGGCAGTCATCATGGGGACAACGGCACCCACCTTAACAAGCTCGTCGTTGAACTTGCCGTCAATCATAAAGACCTCTTTGTCAAGTGTTGCAACCTGTTCGGGGTCATAGTCGCCAAAGGCCTTGACTGCAACAACATCAAATTTGTCACCTTTACTTTTGCCGTCAAGGGCTTTCTCCAGTTCGGGAATTACCCCACGGGTCACACCAAAGATGATGCGTTCGGGATCCTCAGGGTCGCTTTCGTGCACGGCGGTCTCGTTGCCGTCAGCGTCTTTTACAAAGAGCTTGTAGATAAGCTCAACATATTTTCCGGGTTCAATCTTTTCCATAGTCATATTTAATTAAGTTATTTATCCACATAACAATGTATGGGAGTGGTTCAGGGCAAATTTAACATTTTTTATTGTATTAACAAAAACCGTGCCAAACCGAGTGTTTGAAAAGTGAATCTTCTGAACGGCCCCGGGGAGGATAAAATTAGCGCAAAAATTTGTACCTTTGCACATTGGAAAAACGTATGTCCCGTTTTTCCCCGGCTGTTATCAGTAGAGAAATAGGTTTAAATGATGTCTGATATACCCGAGAAACCTCAACGACGATGCGGTTCGCACTATGAGTCGGCGCGCCCGGTGTTGCCTGAGCCAACCCTCAGGCGCATGCCATGGTACCTTGCCGTGGTGGGCATGTTGCGCCAGCGTGGGGTTGAGTATGTCTCATCAACCACCCTGTCACGCAGCCTGAATGTGGATGCAAGCCAGATAGCTAAGGATTTGTCTTTCTTGGGGTTAAGGGGCAAGACGCGCATAGGGTATGAGTGTGCGCGGCTCGAAGAGGAACTGGCTGACTTCTTGGGCTTCACCACCGGCCACAATGCGATAATCGTCGGGGTTGGTAGTCTTGGCGCGGCCCTGGTACGCGACAAGGGTCTGCGACATTATGGCCTTGATATAGTGGCCGGCTTTGATGTTGACCCCCGAGTTGTCGGACATGATATTGACGGGGTGCCTATACACCATATTGACACCCTGGATGTTATGCGCCCGGTGTATAGGGCCGAGATTGGTATAATCTCGGTGCCGTCTGAGGTAGCTCAAAATGTCGCGGATGCTTTGGTGGCCTCAGGGGTACGCGCGTTGTGGAACTTTACCCCTTTCAGGATCTCCACGCCTGAAGATATCGTAATCAACAACACATCCATATATGCCAATCTGGCAGTAATATATAATAGGATGGATGCCCAAAAACGCATGAGTGCCAAATGAATGTAATCATAGCACAGCGAAAAGAGGGTGAGCCTATGCCCCTGTTCCCTGACATAAGCTTGTGCCCGGGGGCAGGTGTTGTTATGCCGGGTCGTGGCCCGTTGTTTATTCCGGCGTGGTATCAGGGGGAGGCCCTGTTGACGCCGGTTCCGGTTCTGCGGCTGTCACGTCTGGGAAAGAATATTGAGCGCAAGTTCGCCTCACGATACTATAATGCCATGGCAGTGGGGGTGTTGGTGCGTCCGGCGGACATGGATGCTGTCCCGCGTGAGCTTGCTGCGGCAGCTGACTCGGCGATGGCTTTGGGAGCCTGGGTTCCCCTGCAACCTGACGAGCCTGTCACAATTGAGGTCCCTTCACCTCAATTGTCACTGTCGCTACCCTCAATGGCCACCTTTGCCGATGAGGTCATTGTCACCCTCAGCAGGTATATGACCCTGAGAATGGGCGATCTACTGGTGCCCTTCTTGCCTGAAGTGCAATTCCCGGCCCCACAGAACCAAATGTTAAATATTTCCTTGAATGGAGTTCCCTCTCTTGAGGTTAAAATAAAATAGGTAAATCCACGTTATACACTGTAATGGAATTATCAATGAAACACTACATACACACTAATGCCCGCACCCGTTGCTTTGTGCGGGGTTTGCGAAGCGTTGCTTTTGTTTTCCTCCTTTTGTTTGGGGCAAGCAAGGCTATGGCTTTGCCTGTTGACTATTATGCCACGTCCAGCAATCTGGCTTTGCCGGGGCAGTGGGTTAAGGTAAAAGTTACCGACACGGGTATTCAGCGCATTTCGGCCGAGACATTGCGCCAATGGGGTTTCAGAGACCCCTCCAAGGTGCATGTTTTCGGTTACTCAGCTGTTGAGCTGGCTGAGGATCGTCTCAGCACACGTCAACCTGAAGATGTGCCGCACGTATACAGCCGGTATATCGACGATGCTCTCTATTTCTATGGCGAAAAGGATTACCGCGTAAGGTTGATAGGAGAAAACACGACACTCGTTGACCGCAATTATTACTCACCCTACAGCATCTACTTCCTGTCTGATGCCCAGGTTGATGATATCACCCCCCAACAAATTCAGTTCATTGAACGCGAGGAGGAGGTGAATACCCACCGTGCGTTTGACTATGTTGAGCCGGAGGAATATAATGCCGTAAGCGCCGGTACTTTCTACTTCTCAAGCCCGCTGGCAACGAATCCTGAGAGTGGTGTGATTACCTTCAATACCCCTGACCGCACCGGTCTGGGTGTGCTTGAGTACCGCAATGTGGCCTACAGCCGTGTCAATATCAAGCCTGTCCCCAAGTTGACATCGGGTATGCAGTTTACGCAAGCCAACATAAATAACCTCATCAACCCCATCAAGGGTATGCAGGACACCGAGGAGTACAACGAGTCTCGCTATTGTATGTTGCCTGTGTCCACCTGTCTGCCTGTAAAGTTTGATGAGGGGGATGTGCCCGCCACTGTCACTTTCTCTGACCCCGGGGTTTCAGACTGTGCTTATTTCGGTCTGGACTATACCTGTCTGTATTATGACCGTCGCAATAATTTGGGTGATTACGGGCAGCTGCAGATTCAGTCCCCGAGTTTTGAACCCTCGCAGAATCTGCTCATCAGCAATTGTACCCCGGCTACTCTTGCATGGGATGTAACCTTACCTTTGGATATTAAGGAGTTTGAGGCTGACTACAGCTCAGAGGATGCTGCCATGGCGATTTCGCCCAATGAGGGGTACGGATCTATTGTAGTGTTCAATCCGGGCTCAGAGGCCGGTTTCTATGAGCCTGCCTTTGTTGAGGAAATCAAGGACACCCCCAATCTGCATGCTATGCGCGATCCGGTTGACCTGCTTATTATTGCACCGACAGCATTCCTTGAGAGTGCCAATAAGTTGGCTGACTTGCACCGCAACTATCAGGGGTTGGACGTCAGGGTGGTTGACGCACAGGATGTCTACAATGAATTCTCAAGCGGAACACCCACAGCCACCGCTTATCGCCGATATGCCAAATTCTTGTCAGATCTTCCTGATCAGAAACTCGCTAACGTCCTGCTGTTCGGCCATGGCGTATATGACAATCGCGGGCTTATCCAGACGGTTCAGGATAACTTGATGACCTTTGAGGTTCGCGAAAATCGTGATAACCCCTCAGGGCTGTTCCGCTCTGTGGTACAATGCTATGGCACTGACAGCTACTTTGGCATCTTTGATGAGGATATGAAGGTTGAGGACCTTGCCGGTTACAAAATGGACGTTGGTGTTGGACGTGTCCCCGTTAAGGATAGCTCAGAGGCTGACAAATATGTTAAGAAAGTTGAGGAGTACCTTATTGACCATAACACCGCATCCTACTTCACACGCTCCACTTTGGTCAGCGACTACGGTAACGCCAATAACCACCTCATACTTGCCGAACAAGCCTCAAACATCATAGAGACCTCCCCGGCTACCCCGGTTATGACAAAGCTTTATAGCGCGTTGTATGAGAACAATGCCAAGATTTTCAACACCTTGGTGTCAACCAACTTCGCCCAGGGAATGCTATATTGGTCTTATTCCGGCCACGGTAGCAATTCCTCTCTACTGTCCAATTCAGTTATTACACACAAAACCCTGAAGCAGTATGCCTATGGCAACCATGCTATCTCTATGCTTGCCACTTGCTCGGGACTGATACTTGACCGCAACGAGGCTTCAATTGGCGGCACAATGCTCAAAGAGCCCCAGGGCCCTGTAGCTGTGGTGGGTGCATGTCGCTCGGTTTACCTGCACCTGAACGCCAAGATTTACCACGCCTTCACCCGTCAGCTACTCAAGAATGTTGAGAATCAGACCGTCGGAGGGGTGTTCCGCAATGCGTATAACGAGATCATCGGCCAGGAATATGCACTTGACCTTAATACTCTCTGCTACAATTTGGGTGGTGACCCGGCCCTGCCTATCCCCTATATCTCTCAATCTGTAGCGGTAAGAACTGTGAACGGAGAACCTGCCGGTGAGAACAGAACCCTCACAAGCCTTACCCCGATTGCATTGACCGGAGAGGTGCTGAATGTTGACGGGGAGTTGGATGCCGACTTCAACGGTACGGTAACTATTGACCTGTATAACGGGGCAGAGTGGCGTCCGACCTTCGAGTCCGGCACCGGCACAAACAAGGATGAGTCTCAAGACATTGCAATGCATGAGGGTCTTATGGCTACCTTCAGGGCTCCCGTTGTAAATGGCAAGTGGAGCCTGGCGGTGACATCACCGATGCCCTCACGCGGTGGCACTCCTACACTGATGATGATTGCAGCCGTTGACCCCGACCGTCAGGTGCGTGCTATGAGCCGGTTTGAAGAGATTACTCTTGCTGACCCTGCCAATGATTTTAAGCCCGCCGATACATCCGGGCCTCGCATCTCAGCCATGTATCTTGACTCAGAGTCTTTCCTTGACGGCGATTGCGTTGGCCACAACGCTACCCTGTATGCCAAAGTTGACCCTGATGAGAGTGGCATCTCGGTGATGGCTAACCCCATGGGCCGTGCTCCCTCGCTGGTTGTTGACGGCAAGAACAGCTACGCTAATGCCGCCGGTCTGCTGAGGATTTCAACCGATGGCAGCGCTACAATGTCCCTGCCCCTTGACGGGCTGGCTGACGGTGCTCATACTGCCGAGCTGACGGTGTATGACAACGTTGGAAATGTCTCACGCCGCACAATCGGCTTCACGGTATCGAACTCATCTTTGCGTGGCTCATTGACGGTTGACAATGAATTCGCCATTGACAATGCAACCATTGAACTGGGCTTGCCCACAACCGGTACACAGCCCACGCGTTTGATTATCGAGGATGCAAACGGCAATGCCGTGGTGTCGGTTCAGAAACCCTCATTCCCCTACACGCTCAATGTAAAGTCTTTGCCTGAGGGATATTACCGCGCTATGGTGTTCTTGCAGTCAGAGACCGGATATGGCCGTACCCCGTTTGCAACCTTTACCGTTCTGAAGCCGTAAGGCATAGTTCATTAATACCACAGATTTCACCGAATAAAGAGAAAATAAACATGGGGTTATTTGGAATAGGTTCTAAGAAAAAGATTCTTCCCTTGATGGTGAAGACCGATATTCACTGTCACATTGTGCCCGGGGTTGATGACGGTTCACCCAATGTTGCCACCTCGCTTGAGCTGCTTGAGCGAATGGCATCCTGGGGTATTGAGCGCGTTATCGCAACGCCGCACATGACACAGGATACTTTTGAGAATACCCCTGACATTCTTGACGGTGCCATGGATAAGTTGCTCAAAGGGCTTGAGGAGAGGCCCGACATCAAGGTCGAGGTCTCACGCACTGCCGAGCACAGGGTCGATGACTTCTTCATCTCGCAGTTTGAGAAGGGCCTGATAATGCCTTATCCCGGTAACTACATCCTGATTGAGAACTCATGGGTGCAGGAGCCTTGGAACCTCACCGAACTTATCTTCGAGCTTAAACGCAAGCAGTATATCCCTATAATGGCTCACCCCGAGCGGTTCTCATATTATCAGGACAACCGCAAAAAGTATGAGGAGCTCCACCGTGCCGGCAATCTCTTTCAGATTAATCTGTTAAGCCTTTCAGGATACTATGGCAGCGCGGCAAAGAAGACCGCCCGCTGGCTTATAAAGAACGGCATGGCTGACTTCATAGGGTCAGATTTGCACCATCACAAGCACGCCGATTCTATCGAGGCTTATCTGGCGTCAAGCGATTACCGCAAATTGCTTGACTCAGGCTTCATGCCTAAAAATGATATTGTCTTCCCAAACGTGTAACCGACTACTCAGTTTTATGACACCGTTAAAAAGGTTATATGCCACACTCGTTTTGGGATTGATGGGCCTGTGTCTTCTCCCCGGTATCAACGCTGCCGAAAAGGCCGTTGGCGTGCGCGTCGGATACAGCACCCGCAATGAGTGTCCTCTTGCCGGACTTTCATTCCAATATTCCTTATCAAAGCATTTCAGGTTAGCCCCGGCGGCGGACTATATGTTCCGACATCACGGGGTTGATGCTTTCATCTTCAATATCAACACTCAATACCCCTTTGCTTTGACGGCAAATGATAGGTGGCGCGTATATCCCATTGCGGGTATTAGTTATTGCAACTGGAACCGGCATGTCAGTGATGCCGAAAACACCGGCAAGGACGTGTCCCTGCATACAACCCGTTTTGGCGCAAACCTCGGGGTCGGGCTTGAGTACTTTTGTACCCCAACATTGAAACTGAGCGTTGAAGGAAAATACAATATGGTAAAATCCTACAGTGCGGGGATGTTTAACCTTGGGATTGCCTACGTATTTTGATATCTTGACTCAAAGAAACTTTTTAACCAAACCCAATAACCATGAAAGAAATTGTGTCAACTACCGCTGCCCCTGCAGCCATCGGACCTTATAGCCAGGCCGTTTGGGCCGGGAATTTGCTTTACTGCTCAGGCCAGTTACCCATTGATGTTGCTACCGGTGAGATGCCTGAGGGTATTAAGGCTCAAACACGCGCCTCTCTGGCCAACGTAAAGGGGCTTCTTAAAGCCGCCGGCCTTACCCTTGACAATGTTGTGAAGACAACTGTTTTCCTGAAGGATATGGCCCTCTTCGGCGAAATGAACGAGGTTTACGGTGAGACTTTTGCCGAGCCTTTCCCCGCTCGCTCAGCTGTGGCGGTTCGCCAGCTCCCCAAAGATGCTTTGGTTGAGATTGAGGTGATCGCTGCAAAGTAAACAGACACGCAAGTTTTTGATGAACGCCCCCGGGTTTCAATGCCCGTGGGGCGTTCTTGGCTTATTGGTGTTATTGCGGATTTGTTGTAAATTTGCCGATATGCTGAACCGGTTTCTGAAAAGTGCTCGTGTTGTCTTAGAGGTGTTTCTCTGGACGGCATTGACCGGCGCTTTTGTCACCGGGATAACATGGTGGGCCAAGGGTGCAGACTTTTTGGCGAAGTTGCAGTTATTGCCCGCGGCTATGGCATTTGCTATTACGGTCTTTATCTGTTGGCTGATTATTACTCTGATATTCGGTCGCATATACTGTTCCACTATTTGCCCTATGGGCGCTTTCCAGGATGCGGTGGCGAGATTGTTGCATCGTAGGCCATACCGATACGCAACGGCGCGCAACCGGTTACGATATTGTGTGTTGGCTGTTGTGGCAGTTTGTCTTATTGCCGGTATTGGTGGAATCCCCCTGTTGCTGGACCCGTACAGCGGGTGGGGCCGCTTTGCCGCCAATTGTCTGGGACCGGTTGGGGGACGGGTTGCTTCCGTCTCTTTGGCGGGGGTGGTGATTGCCGTTGCTACACTGGTGGTCATTGGCGTATGTGCGGCCTTGCGCGGTCGCTTGTGGTGCAATACCATCTGTCCCGTCGGCTCCACCCTCGGGCTGATTTCACGGTATTCTATCATGCACATTGACATCAATACCGACCGCTGCATACAGTGCGGAAAGTGCGCAAGCCGATGCAAGGCTCAGTGTATTGACCTGCAAAGCCATGTTGTGGACACATCGCGCTGTGTTGTGTGCTTTAACTGCTTGCCGGGTTGCCCTAACGATGCAATACATTACACTCCCCACTCGCATAGGTTACAACTGCCCATGATGATGCGTGCGGGTATGCCCGGGCGCGCTGCCGGGGCCTCACCCACTGGGGCACCACCCACACAAGCGGTTAAGGAGATTGACCGCCGCCGGTTCCTGAAGTTCGGAATAATCCTGGCAACTGCCCCGGTAGTCCTCAAGGCCGATTCTTTGGTTACCGTAGCCGATTCAGATGCCACTTCAACCCCGGTTCCTCTACCTCAGTTGCCACCGCTGCCCCCTCCCGGGGCCGGCTCGGTTGATGCCTTCATTCACAAGTGTACATCATGCGGGTTGTGTATGGCGAATTGTCCAACCGGGGTATTGCGCCCGTCGGTTGATGAGTATGGTATAACGCATATTCTGCACCCGATGTTGGACTACAACCGGGCCCGCTGTGCATATGACTGTACGCTTTGCAACAACCTTTGTCCCACCGGGGCATTACAACCCATGACCCTGAGCCTCAAGCAGCAGACCCCACTGGGGAAAGCTGAAGTGGTTCAGCCAAACTGCATCGGCTGCGGACGTTGCAAACGGGCTTGCCCGGTTGATGCCATTGCCATGGTGAGGGGAGAGGGAAATCGTTTGGTTTCATCAGTCAGCCACGATATCTGTATTGGTTGCGGAGCATGTCAAAGCGTATGCCCCGAAACTCCCTACAAAGCGATATATGTGGCCCCGATAAAGTAAAATTTGGAAATATGAGACAATATCTTGATTTGCTGCAGCGCATATTGCAAGACGGTGTTGACCGACAGGACCGCACCGGCACGGGAACGCGGTCGGTCTTTGCCCACCAGATGCGGTTTGACCTATCTGAGGGGTTCCCGTTGCTTACCACCAAAAAGCTGCATTTGCGCTCTATAATACATGAACTGTTATGGATGCTGCACGGTGACAGCAACATCAAATATCTGCACGATAACAAGGTGACGATATGGGACGAGTGGGCTGACGAGAATGGTGACCTTGGCCCGGTATACGGCGTTCAATGGCGCTCATGGCCCGCTTATGACGGGTCAACCATTGACCAGCTTGCCGGGGTGGTGGAGCAGATTCGCACCAATCCCGATAGCCGCCGCCTGATTGTGTCGGCTTGGAATGTTGCCCAAATCCCCCAAATGAAGTTGCCACCTTGCCACCTGTTGTTCCAATTTTATGTTGCCAATGGGCGCCTTAGCATGATGATGTATCAACGCAGTGCCGATACTTTCCTGGGCGTGCCCTTCAACATTGCCTCATACGCGCTACTGTTGATGATGGTGGCACAAGTTACGGGGTTGCAACCCGGTGAGTTCATTCATACCCTTGGTGATACCCACCTTTACAGCAACCACCTTGAGCAGGCACGGCTGCAGCTGACCCGCACACCACGCCCGCTCCCCACCATGCTCTTGAACCCGGAGGTCAAGAGGCTTGAGGACTTCAAATATGAGGATTTTACCCTGGTGGGATATGACCCGCATCCACACATTAAGGCTGACGTCTCGGTATGAGCAGTAAGAAACCTATAACAATCATTGTGGCTACCACGTTGGACAGCGGTATAGGTCGTGCCGGCGACATGCTGTTCCATATCAGCGACGACCTGAAGCGTTTTAAACGGCTTACAATGGGTAACACCTTGATAATGGGGCGCAAAACGGCTGAGTCCCTACCGCCTAAGGGGTTGCCGGGGCGCACGTGCATATCCGTTTCCCGGTCAGGACTTTCACTTGAACAGGCTCTTGAGAAGGCTCAGGAGGGGCCGGGAGATACAATCTTCATAATTGGCGGTGGGGAAATTTACCGCCAGACCCTTGATATTGCGGATACCGTTGAGTTAACCCTGATACATGAGCAGGTAAGTGACGCCGATACCTTCTTCCCCCGGTTGCCATCGGGGTGGGAAGAGGTAGAGCGACAGCCGGGCAACGGGGAGCCGGTGCATGAGTTCATTACTTATAAACGCGTCAAGAAATGAGGCTGCGTCGTCTTATATTATCCCTTCTGTGTGTCTTACTCTATGGCGGGGTGTGCCAGGCCCAGATTGTCCCTGAGGAGGGACAGGTTATCGATACCGACAGTGTGCGGCGCGCATTTGATGCCGGACCACACTTCGGCCTTTACAAGGATAATTATTTCATCTTCGGTACCGCCCTTGGCCAGAAGATTACAAAGGAAAATACCAATGTCAAGTTCCAGATATCCATTGCTCAGCGACTGACCCGTTCAACACTGCCCTGGGGTACATATCTGTATCTGTTCTACACCCAAAAGGTGTTCTGGAACGTGTTGGAGAATTCCATGCCCATGACCGACCTTAACTTTAACCCCGGGGTGGGCCTGTGCAAGCCGTTGTTCTCAATGGACCGTTTTGTCGGCAAGGTGACCTTGACGCTTGAACATGAGAGCAACGGTCGCGACGGCCTGGCTTCACGCTCCTGGAACAAGGTTTCGCTGGCCGGCTCCATAATTGTTGACCCCCAGATAACCGTACACGGCAAGGCATGGATACCGATTATTGACGGGCAGAACAACAAAAATATTCTGGACTATTGCGGCATCTATCAGGTCGGATTGTCATTCAACACCTTGAACAAACGTTTCGGCGCATCGGCTATTCTGGTAAAGCGTAGGGGCTGGGAATTGAACTACAATTCTATTCTTGAGCTCAATTACCGCATCTTCTCGCGTGACAATCAGTATCTGTTTCTTCAATATTATAACGGATATGGCGAGGGATTGCTGGACTACAAGCAGTTCCACTCAGAGGTGAGGGTCGGTATCGTCATCAAGCCTCAGCTTTTCAGTGACTATTAATGAATTGAATTGACCATGAAGATATTAATTTTGAACGGCCCCAACCTGAACTTGCTGGGAACCCGCCAACCCGAGATTTACGGTAATACCCCGTTTGATCAGTGGTTCCATGAGGTGTTGCGTCCCGCCTATCCTGAGGTTACACTTCTCTATAGCCAAAGCAATCATGAGGGAGACCTCATTGACTTGTTGCAAGGGGCCGGCGATGACCCTGAATGCATCGGTGTGGTTTTCAACGCCGGGGCTTATACCCATACCTCTCTGGCTCTTGCCGATGCTATCGCTGCTATTGACAAACCGGTTGTCGAGGTACATATCTCAAATGTACAGGCCCGGGAGGAAGTAAGGCATCACTCAATGATTTCGTCGGTATGCAAGGGGGTGATTGCCGGTTTCGGTCTGGACTCTTACCGACTGGGTGTTGACGCTCTTCTTGAACCGCTGAGGGGGAATGGACTCTGATCTGCAATCATACATCGAGGGGCATATTGAGGCTGAGCCCTCTTGGTTGAGCGACCTGTATCGGCGAACATGGCAGACGCGCCTTTATCCGCGCATGTGCACCGACCATATTCAAGGGCGCATCCTCAAGATGTTGGTGCAACTGGCCGCTCCCCGACATGTCCTTGAGTTGGGAACCTTCTCAGGCTATTCTGCTCTATGCCTTGCCGAGGGTTTACCGCAACATGGAACTGTGGATACAATCGAAGTGGATGATGAGGCCGAGACACCAATCAGGCAGGCCTTTGCAGAGTCCCCTTATGCCGACCGCATTACCCTGCACATCGGGGATGCGCTGAAGGTTTTACCCGACATCAAGAATCCTGAGAAGTGGGACTTCCTGTTTATCGATGCCGACAAGCGTAGGTATCTCGAGTATTTGCAAACTGCATTGCCACGGTTGACCAATGATGCCGTTATCGTTGCCGACAATACGTTGTGGGCGGGTAAGGTGGCTGATGAACAGGCCGTTGATGCCCAAACACAGGGGTTGCGACGCTTCAATGACTATGTGACTTCAACCCCGGGTTTCTCCCCGGTTATTTTGCCGGTTCGCGACGGCCTCACCATCATAAAGCGAACTTTGTAATTTTTACTGATTCTGTGTAAATTTGCATTGAAACAGTAAAAATTGCATATTTTGAAGATAGCTATTATTGCAGCCATGCAGAAAGAGTTGGACCTCCTTCTGCCGCTCGTTGAAAATCCCCGCTCAGAGAGGACTTCCCGCGGCCGAGACTTCACAACCGGTCAGATTGGGAAGCATTCCGTCGCACTTATGCGCAGCGGGATTGGTAAGGTGAACTCAGCCCTGGCAGTGAGTGATCTTATTGATGACTTCAAGCCCGACCTGGTGATAAACAGTGGCGTAGCCGGTGGGGCCGGCGGAAGTGCCAAGCGCGGCGATGTAGTAACCGGCGCTGAGGTGTGCTATCATGACGTATGGTGCGGACCCGATACTGAATGGGGTGTCGCAGCCGGATGCCCGCCTGTATTTACACCGCCCGCAAAGGTGCTGGACAGCAAGACCCTGGAGCGTACCGTCAAGGGGTGTATCTGCTCAGGGGATATCTTTGTCACCGAGGCTGCTCAGGTCGCCAAAATCAAGGAATTCAGGCCCGATGTCCAGGCCGTGGATATGGAAAGCGCGTCAATGGCTCAGGCTTGCTATATGGCGGGCGTTGATTTTGTGGCTATCCGCGTGATAAGCGATACTCCCGGCGAGAATAATGTTGAGCAATATCTCGATTTTTGGGAGGATGCCCCCAAGGCAACTTTCCGTATCATCTCTGACCTGATTAATGAGTTGAAATAAAGCGCCGTAGGATTGTATGAAGAAGATTCCCAGTTTTACAATTGATCATACCCGTCTTCAGCCGGGAGTATATGTATCACGCCGAGACCTTACCCCGGCCGGTGACGTTTTGACGACTTTTGACGTGCGCATGACGGCACCAAACCGTCAGGACCCCCTTTCACCCCGCGCGTTACACGCCATGGAGCATTTAGCTGCAACCTACTTGCGCAACGATGCCGAATGGAAAGACAAGGTTGTATATTGGGGTCCTATGGGTTGCTGCACAGGTAATTACATGATTTTGCAAGGTGAGCTCACACCCGCTGATGTTCTGCCGCTTTTGCAAAGGATGTTTGCCTGGGTTGCGAATTATGAGGGTGAGATACCCGGGGCAACCCCTCGTGATTGCGGCAATTACAGTTTCATGTCTCTTGATGAGGCAAAAGAGGCTGCCGCACGCTATCTTTCAGTGCTCGAGCATCCTGTTACCGAATATCCGCAATAGTTCATCATGAAGGATTTGAAGGCGCAAAAGGGGAAATTCTACATTGCTCGACTGATTCAGCAGGGCGAGCATGTTACCCAGGACTTCAAATTCTCAATAAGTGATGCGCGAAAGATAGCCCGTTCTATCTCGGCCTTTGCCAACACACAGGGGGGCAGGCTACTTATCGGGGTAAAGGATAACGGTGTTGTGGCCGGGATTCGCAACGAGGAGGATATTTTTGTCGTTGAAGAGGCGGCGGAACTGTATTGTCGTCCCGAACAGCATGTCGACTTCCATGCATACAATGTCGGCAACGGCGTTAAGGTTGTCGTGGCCGAAATTGAAGCATCCCCCCGGCGCCCTGTTGAGGTGCGTGAGGAAAAGGAGTGGCGCGCATATCAGCGCGTTAAGGATGAGAATATCGTGGCACACCCGCTGACGGTGGAGGCTTGGAAAGATTCCCCCGTGCCCGTGACGCTGAGCGACGCCGCCAAAGCCGTTCTGGCAGCCGTACAGACCGCCGGCAAGCCGTTGCTTCCTCAGCAGATTGCCGTGGCGGCAAGGCTCTCGCTGGTAACCACAGAAACGGCCCTTGTGAGCCTTTTGCGCCTTAAACTTGTTGTCTTTATATATAAGAATAACGGGTGGTACATCACCATCCCTGAAAATATGGAATAATGCAGACAATTTGCCCGATTCCCGATTTTGACCGTAAACGCATTGAGCTGGCACATGGTGGTGGCGGCTCAATGACAGCTGAGCTGATTGACAGCGTCTTTGCCCCGGCATTTGCCAACCAATACCTCTCGCAAGGGCATGACGGTGCCATATTGCCCGCTACGGGGAAACGGTTGGCAGTATCGACTGACACCTTTGTTGTGAATCCCCTGTTTTTCCCCGGTGGGAATATCGGCGATTTGGCTGTCAACGGCACTGTCAATGACCTGCTGTGCTGTGGGGCTACACCTCACTGGCTATCCTGCGGCTTCATTATTGAGGAGGGGTTTGAGATTGAGACCCTGAAGCGCATTGTGGCTACTATGGCCGAGGCGGCAAGGTTGGCTGAGGTTGAAATCGTTACCGGGGACACCAAGGTGGTGGAGCGCGGCCGTTGTGACGGGGTGTACATCAACACAACAGGTATCGGGACAGTTCCTGAGGGACTGAACATTGACCCGGGGAATATGCGTCCGGGGGATGTTATTATCATTTCAGGCAGCATTGCCAACCATGGCATGGCGGTGATGTCACAGCGCGAGGGGCTGAAGTTCTCATCCTCAATAAAAAGTGACACTGCAAGCCTTGGAGATATGGTGCAGAGCCTGCTGGATGTTGTTGAGGCTCCACACGTTTTGCGCGACCCCACACGCGGTGGCCTCTCATCAACACTCAACGAGTTGGCATTGGCATCAAACGTTGATGTCAATCTGGTTGAGGAGGCCATCCCTCTACATAGCGATGTGGCGGCGGCATGTGACTTGTTGGGCCTGGACCCCTTGTACGTTGCCAACGAGGGGATAATGCTGATTGTGGTTGCCCCCGAGGATGCGCAAAGGGCTCTGGCGGCCGTCAAGAGGAGCGCGCATGGTGCCGAGGCGGCTATTATCGGAACTGTAGAACAGGTTCCGCAAGGACGCAAACCGACGGTGTGGCTACAGATGCCTTTAGGCAACCGCCGGCGCGTTGAACGTTTATCGGGTAGTCAACTACCAAGAATTTGTTAAGATGATGACACTGAAAGAAGCAATCAAGGTCAGGAAGTCGGTTCGCACATATACCGGCCAACCTTTAGACGAGAACAAAATAGCTGAGTTGGAGGCGTATCTATCTACAATTCCATCTCCCTTTCCTGAGGAGGGTTTGGCAAGGGTTGCCATGCTTGCTCCCGGTCCCGGTGTTGACGCGTCAACTTTTGCAACATACGGTGTTATCAAGGGGGCAACAAAATACATGGCTCTTATTATTGACACCCGTGCCGGACTGAAGGCTCAGTTGGCAGGGGGCTACATGATGGAGCATGCCGTTTTGTGGGCAACCACACGGGGTTGGGGAACCTGTTGGCTCGGCGGAACCGTACATCGGTCACGTTTTGCCAAGGCTTTGCGGTTAAAGGAATATGAGGAGGTTGTAGCTGTCAGCCCAGTCGGGTATGAGGCCGATAATTCACGGTTCATTGAGCGGCTGACAAGGCGGCTGGCCGGGAGTGCCACGCGCAAACCTTTCGGTGAACTGTTCTTTTTGAATGACTTCGACAAGTCGTACCCCGAAGACGGCGAACTCGCCGATGCTTTCCGCGCAGTTAGGTTGGCACCCTCAGCCACAAACAAGCAACCTTGGAGGGTTTTGGTGCAGGATGGGGTTGCTTATTTCTACGCCACCCCCGACCCTCGTTTCCAAGCCAACGATATTGGTATCGCTATGGCACACTTTGACATAGAGAGGGGAACAATTGCAGACTGGAGCATTGAAGGACAGGCACCGGCCTCAAAAATGCCATGCTTGGTTTTGGCTCAAAATCTTAAATAGCAGCGAATTAAAGTATGAAAGAATTTATATTGTCACAAGAGGTTACCGAGAGGGCTGTTCTGGTGGGTCTGATAGGTGAGGGGGCGTTGGCTGAAGAGCGCTCAAAGGAGTATCTTGATGAGTTAGCTTTTCTGGCCGATACTGCCGGGGCCGAATCTGTTAAAAGGTTTACCCAGCGTTTACCGTATCCCAACCCTCGCACATACGTGGGAAAGGGTAAGTTGGAGGAGATCAGACAGTACATCGAGGAGAACGAGATCGGTATAGCCATCTTTGACGATGACCTTACCTCAAAGCAAGTCGCAAATATTGAACGCGTTTTGCAGGTTAAAATCCTGGACCGCACCTCTTTAATTCTTGATATTTTTGCAAAACGTGCCCAAACGGCTAATGCAAAGACCCAGGTTGAGCTTGCGCAATATCAATACCTGTTGCCCCGATTGACGCGTATGTGGACGCACCTTGAGCGTCAGCGAGGCGGTATCGGTATGCGTGGTCCCGGTGAAACGCAGATCGAGACCGACCGACGTATAATCCTGCAGCGAATCTCATGGCTTAAGGAACAACTAAGAAGCATTGACAAGCAGAAGGCTGTGCAGCGTAAAAATCGCGGCAAACTGACGCGTGTTGCGTTGGTGGGGTACACCAATGTGGGTAAATCAACGCTGATGAACCGCTTGGCAAAGAGCGATGTTTTTGCCGAGAACAAACTGTTTGCAACACTCGACACCACAGTACGAAAGGTCGTCATTGACAATCTTCCGTTCTTGTTGACTGATACTGTGGGATTTATCAGAAAATTGCCTACCCACCTTGTCGACTCGTTCAAGTCAACGCTTGATGAGGTGCGTGAGGCTGACCTTCTTCTGCACGTGGTTGATATATCGCACCCCAACTTCAACGAACAGATTGAGGTAGTGAACAAGACGTTGGCCGATATTTGCCAAGGCGATACCAAACCGATGATAATGGTGTTCAACAAGATTGACGCCTACAGGCATGTCGAGAAGGATGAGGATGACCTCACACCCCGGACACGGGAGAACCTCCCGTTGAAGGAGCTTGAAGACTCATGGATGAATAAGCTTGACCCGGGGAACTGCGTATTTATCTCGGCAAAGAAGGATATCAACCTTGATGAACTGCGCCGAATGATTTATGAAAAGGCCAAAGCCATACACATGGAACGATTCCCGTATAATGACTTCCTGTATGACAAATACGATGACCTTGATCAGGAGGGCTGAAGTATGTAGGTAGGCTTCAGTTGCATTTTGCAACCTATCGAAGCCTTGAAATCCGCCAATCCGAAATTGGGAATACCGTCCTCAGAGGATGGGCCAATGTCAACAGCCTTAACCGTGAGGTCAGAACATAGTGTGCCCATGACATCTGCGGCCAGTAAATTCATGGGCCGCAACCGTGAAAAATCAGAGCGGTCCCCCCAATAGATTATTTGCCAGATATCCTTTGCACTGCGGAAAGCCTGGCAGGCCGCGATGTCTCCCTCAACGGGATCAACAGTGACAAAGAACCTTGCCGGTATAATCCTGATTGTCCTCTCGACATCCACATCAGACATGCGCAGCGGGTAGCCGTGTTCAAGTCGGTTTGCCAGAATCACGCTGTAGGCACGCCTGAAATCCGCAGTATCAACCTCTTGCGTATACAAGCCGCGGCGTTGGGCTGTGCGCAGCTTGTTACGTACGCGGCTGTCAAGGTTTTCCTCAAAGAAATGGGCATCCTCGGCAGGGAAATATTGGTTGAAGTTGTTGTAAGCTTTCTGTGCTCCGATGGCTTCAAGGACTCCGCGTAGCGCATTATTGAGGGTTTCGCAATATATCTGCGGAGGCAGGGTCCACTGCAGGGTGTATTTTCGTCGGGACAGGTACCCCTGCAACGCCACAATGGCATTGAATGTCTGTTGCAATGACGGGATGGCATTGTACCGCATCATTGCAAACGGGGCTGAGAAAGGCGCATATAGGGTATTCTCCCGGCGTCCCGCAATCAGGCCCAGCAACGGTCGAGTGGCATCATCATCGCGATATATCCCCAGGTAAAGGACCTCCTCGACTTTGTGCGCATTCAGTTGCGCAAATTCTGTGGTGTCGTAGACTGTGGCGTGGAGACTGAAGTCTGCATCAAAGCGCTTGGGTGATAACTCAACAACAGTCATTCCTCAAGCACGCCCCTCCCTTGGCGAACAATTTCGGGAGCCGAGGAATCCGTCAGGTCAACAACGGTTGAGGCATCATCGGCGCCATCACCACCATCAATTAGCAGTTCAGCCCGTCCTTTCCACAAATCGGCAACTTGCTCAGGGGTAGCATCAGGTTCAGTACAAGCCGTGGCCGAGAGAATTGGGTGCCCTAACCCCTCAGCCAACGCTTGTGCGATGGGATTGTCAGGGATGCGGATGCCCACGGTCTTACGTCCCTTAAATATCTTGGGTAGGGTAGTTGCCGCCGGCAAGATAAAGGTGAAAGGGCCCGGCAGATTACGCTTAAGCAGCGCAAAAGCCCGGTTGTCAATACGCGCATATTCGGCAGCCTGGGAAATATCGGCACATACCACTGAGAGGGTCTGTTTGGTGGCATTGATACCCTTCAGCTTGCACACACCCTCAATGGCACGGTTGTTGAGCGCATCGCATCCGAGGGCATAGTAAGTGTCTGTGGGATACAGAATTATTTCACCGCTTGTCAGAGCGTCAACAGCCTGATCAATAAATTTGGCGTTGATATTGGTGGGATAGATTTTCAGGATTTTCATAGCGAGGGAGGGAAGTCAATCCCCCCGCGGTCCTATGGGCCGCAGGGGTAAATATCAAAGGGACCATTCAACACCGTTCTTGGTGTCCTTGACATTGAAGCCAAGGGCCGCCAGGCGGTCGCGTATCAGGTCACAGGTTGTCCAGTCTTTGTCAGCTTTGGCACGCGCGCGCAGCTCAAGCAGCAGGTCCACGGCACCGTTGTACGGGCCGAGGTCCTCACCCTGATTCTCCAGGCGAATACCCATTATCTGAACCAGGAAGGTGTCAAACAACTCCCTGAGGGCATCAAGCTCCTGAGCCGATGCCTTGACTTTATTATCAGCGATTTTGTTGACAATCTTCAGTGCCTCAAACAGCACAGCCAAAGCCACGGGTGTATTGAGGTCGTCGTCCATAGCCGCAAAAGCCTCATTGCGCAATCGGTCAATCTCAAGGCCGTTGTCGGTACCGTCAGGGGCTGTCGGTTGCAGCTTTGCCAAACGAGCAACACCTTCTGACATACGCTTCAACGCACGCTCGGCACCCTGCAGGGCTTCGTTGCTGAAGTCCAACGTGCCGCGATAATGGGCTTGCAGAATAAAGAAGCGCACAGTCATCGGGGAGTAGGCTTGTGCCAAAAGCGGGTGTGTGCCGTCAAACAACTGCTCAAGGGTTATGAAATTGCCAAGTGATTTACCCATCTTGCGCCCGTCAATGGTGAGCATGTTGTTGTGCATCCAATATCGCACAGTGGGATGCCCGTGATTATGGGCGACTGATTGGGCAATCTCGGCCTCATGGTGCGGGAACATCAGGTCCATACCGCCGCCATGGATGTCAAACTCCTCACCCAGATATTTCTGGCCCATGGTTGAGCACTCAAGGTGCCAGCCGGGGAAGCCCTCGCTCCACGGTGAGGGCCAGTGCATTATATGCTCAGGTGAGGCCTTTTTCCACAAAGCAAAGTCGGCGGGGTGGCGCTTCTCCTCCTGCCCGTCAAGGGTACGTGTGTTGGCAAGCAGTTCCTCAACATTGCGCCCTGACAGACATCCATACGGATGGTCACGGTTATATTTTGGAACGTCAAAGTAGACTGACCCGTTGGCCTCGTATGCGTATCCGCTATCCAGAATACCTTTTATGTACTCAATCTGTTCGATAATGTGACCGGAGGCATGTGGCTCAATTGAGGGGGGCAACACGTTGAGCTTGTCCATGAACTGGTGGTAGCGGTTGAGATAGAACTGTACCACCTCCATGGGCTCAAGTTGCTCAAGGCGTGCTTTTTTCTGGATTTTGTCCTCCCCCTCGTCGGCATCATGCTCAAGATGGCCTACATCGGTGATGTTGCGCACGTAGCGTACCTTGTAACCCTGTTGGGTAAGGTAGCGGTATAGCACGTCAAAAGTCACCGCCGGGCGGGTATGGCCCAGATGTGGGTCGCCATACACCGTCGGGCCGCAGACATACATGCCCACACGGCCGGGGTTCAGAGGTTTAAACTCCTCCTTCTGCCTGTGCAGAGTGTTATAGATGTTCAACATTACGCTTTTCCGCCGGTAAGGAACGGGTTGGGGATGTTACCCTGGGGATTCTGATTTTTGGGCGTTTTGTGCTTGATCTCGCCGAAGGTTGCCTCATATTTCTTGACATTGTCAATGATGGCATTGGCAAGATTCTTCATGTTCTCGGGGGTCATGATGATGCGGCTCTGCACCTTGGCCTGGGGCATGTTCGGGGCTACTGCAATGAAGTCAAGGAAAAATTCGTTGGGCGAGTGGCTGATGACTGCAAGATTACTGTAGTGGCCGGCAGCAACTTCAGGGGTAAGCTCTATTTTAAGTTCTTTCTTCTGTTCTTCCATTTTTATTTATGTTTTAGTGGGTTGATTATTAATTGTTTAATTGTTTTTCGTAAAAATAAATTCCTGCTTGTTAGTCAGGTTGCTGTTGTTGATGTGAATTTTTACCCCTTTCACATCGGGGTTCTCCCAAATGGGGGAAATGTCAAAGGAGGCATAGTTTAGGGCCATGTATGCTGCGGCACGGTTGGTTGAGTCGGGGATGACATGTGCCACATACAGGTCGGGCATCTCGCGGTTGAGGGTGTTGCTGTCGGCCTCAAGCCAATATCGGCGGGGTTCGGGAGCCCACAAAATCTTACAACGCAGATTTATGTAAGTGCCGGTGCGCCACATGGCCTCGACAAACAGCGGGTCGGTGTCCCACCCGGACAGGTCCTCGGCTGCCTCGGTTTTCAGGGCACCCCCGTTGACGCGGGAGATATTTATCAGGGAAATCTCGCCCGGGATTTCCCGTGGGATATAGGTCAGTAAAACTCGGTTGCCCGTGTGCAGATTAACGGTGTCAACCTTTACGTGCGCCTGCAGTAACTGACGTGGGCCATCTCCTTGTGCGATATAGCTGAAGCTTGCTCCGGTAGGGGTGTTACCCTCAAAGGTCGCTATGGTTTGTACCTGTGGGGTAACCTCACCGTCAACAGTGTCGTGGTTGAGACACCCCGTCAGCAACACCAGGTTGGCCACGATTCCGGCAGCGCAGGCTGTGAGATTACTTACCTTCATACCTACCTCCCGGTTCAATTGACAATTTTGCCGTCACGCATGTGGATAACGCGATCAGCCTCATTGGCCAACGCTTCATCATGGGTGACAATTACAAATGTTTGTCCAAAGTCACGTCGCAGATCAAAGAAAAGCCGTTGCAGCTCACGCCGGTTTTGGGAGTCCAAACTGCCGGTAGGCTCGTCGGCCAATACCACGCGCGGCGAGTTAACCAAAGCCCGGGCCACGGCAGCCCGTTGGCATTCGCCCCCCGAGAGCTGTGCCGGGCGATGATGAATGCGGTCGGCAAGCCCAAGATACTCAATAAGTCGCATGGCACGTTCGCGGGCTTGGCGTTGCCCGCCACCGGCTATCAGCATGGGCATCTCAACATTCTCAAGCAGGGAAAACTCAGGCAGCAGCTGGTGAAACTGAAACACGAACCCAATGTTGCGGTTGCGAAAACGCGCCAGGGGTTTCTCTTTCAGTGTCAGAATATTTACATCGTCAAACCTCACCTCTCCGGCATCCGGGCGGTCAAGGGTCCCCAACACCTGCAACAGGGTAGTTTTCCCCGCGCCGCTGGGACCGGCAATGGCAACGACCTCATGCTCGGCAATGTCGACACTGACATTGTCAAGCACGCAAAGGTTGCCATACTTCTTGACCAGAGATGAGGCTTGCAACAACATCGGGTAACTTTAAATTGAGAGGATGCGCAGGGTGCTTAACAACTCCGGGTTTACGGGCTTGTCGTTTTTGATAGCCTTTGAGAACGGCACGTAAACAATCTCATTGTTGCGGATACCAATCATCACGTTGCGCTGGTCCTCCATCAGGGCATCAATTGCTGCGGCCCCCATGCGCGATGCAAGGATGCGGTCATGGGCGGTAGGCGAGCCACCGCGCTGCAGGTGTCCCAAGATTGAGACGCGCACGTCATACCCGGGGTACTCCTTCTCGACGCGTTTTGCCAGACCCATGGCGCCGCCGGTGACGGGGCTTTCGGCCACAAGCACTATCGATGAGTTCTTTGATTTGCGGAACCCGTTCTTGATAAGTTCGGCCAATTGGTCGACTTTGGTTGAAATCTCGGGGATGATGGCAGCCTCAGCACCGGAAGCGATAGCTCCGTTCAGGGCAAGGAATCCGGCATCGCGCCCCATTACCTCGATAAAGAACAACCGCTCATGCGATGATGCCGTGTCGCGAATCTTGTCGACACATTGCATAATGGTGTTCAGGGCCGTGTCATAGCCGATAGTGGTATCGGTGCCATAGAGGTCATTATCAATGGTACCGGGCAATCCGATAATGGGGTAATTAAACTGGTTTGCAAAAACGCGCGCACCGGTCAGGGAACCGTCACCACCAATCACCACCAAGGCGTCGATTTCATGGCGCTTCAGGTTGTCATAGGCCAGCTGTCGACCCTCGGGGGTTGTGAACTCGGTGCAGCGGGCGGTTTTGAGGATGGTACCGCCGGCCTGGATAATATTGCTGACGTTCTGGGTCTTGAACTCTGTGATCTCGTCAGTAATCATTCCGCGGTATCCGCGATAGATACCATAGACCTTCAGTCCATTGTATATGGCGGCGCGGGTCACGGCACGAATGGCAGCGTTCATTCCCGGTGCATCACCGCCCGACGTCAGAATACCTACACTTTTAATCTGTCCCATTTTTCGTTGTATTTACCTTTAGAACGCAAAAATACACAAATTATCCCATTCCGACAACGGGATTTTCAGTCCGCTTCCCTCCCTTTGTTACTTTGGGAGGGGGATTACCTGACGAGGGACAGGAACGAGGTGGGAATGGGAGTGGTGAAGGTGAGGTTTTTATGGCTGACCGGGTGTACAAAGTCAAGCGTGCGCGCATGCAGAGCAAGGCGATGTATGGGGGATGCCTTGGCTCCATATCGGCGGTCGCCGACAATAGGGTGGCCCATATCCTTCATGTGCACGCGTATCTGATTCTTGCGCCCGGTGTCCAGTGATACCGATACCAGGGTATGACCCTTGCCACGCTTCAAGACACGCCAGCGTGTTACCGCCGGTTTTGCGTCAGGGGTGCCCTCCGGTACCGAGAAGACCTCATGCTGTGCATTCTCGGTTAAATAGCTACGTTGCACACCGCTGTCCTCCTCAATAATTCCCTCAACCACAGCCACATACTCGCGATTCAGCACCAGGTTGTTCCAGTTGTGTTGAAGGGTTTCCTTGGCCTCGGTATTCTTTGCGAACATCATCAAGCCCGTTGTGTCGCGGTCAAGACGGTGCACAATGAAGATTTTGTTGCGGGGATCAGACCACTTAACATAGTCACGCAAAATGGAGTATGCCGTTCCCTCTTTTTTTGTGTCAGTGCCCATTGACAACAGTCCGTATCCTTTCTCGATTACAATCAGGTCATCATCCTCATAAACCATCTTCATGCGGCTGTGCCTGAAGGTGATAAAGGGCCTAACCAAGTTTACACGCACAATATCGCCAGGTTGCAGAGGGGTGTCAAATTGTGTTGTCGGCAAATTATTGACAGCAATCTGGCTGTTGCCCAAAAGGTTTTTTATCATTGTGCGTTTGCGGTCAGGCATGGACTGCAGCAAGAAGGGCAGCAGGGTTGTCTCCCCGGTAACAGGGTATGTTTCAATGCGGTCAGGCAAATGTGTGCCCTGCCGTGTCCCCGGTTTGTTGTTGCGTGGCAGTGACATACGCTTCAGGATTTAGTCTTGGTGGCACGCTTTTTTGGTGCTGAGGTGTCGGCCTCCATCAGTTTGTGAACCTCCTCAAGAGTTAGGGCTGACGGGTCGGTAACGGTTTTAGGGATTTTAAAGTTTTTACGCCCTTTGGCTATATAGGGACCCCAACGACCGTTAAGGATACGCAAGTCCGGTTCCTCATCAAAAACCTTAATTGTCTTTTTTGCGTCGGCCTCTTTTTTCTCCTGGATGAGCGCCACCGCCTCATCAAAAGTTATCTCCATGGGGGAGACCTCCTTGGGGATGGAGGCGAATACGCCGTCGCCGCTGACGTACGGGCCGAAACGCCCTATGGCGGCCTTCACCGGTTTGCCGTTGTATTCGCCAAGCGTGCGGGGCAGCTCAAACAGTTTCAGGGCCTCCTCGAGGGTTATGGAGAATACACTTTGGTCTTTGTGCAACGAGGCAAAGCGCGGTTTGGTGTCAGACTGGGCATCTCCAATCTGCACTAACGGCCCATAACGTCCTATCTTAACCGAGACCGGTTCGCCGCTGACGGGGTCAACCCCTAACATGCGCTCACCGACCTTATGGTCAAGCCGCATGGCATCGGCACGTTCAACCCCGGGATGAAAAATGTTGTAGAAGTCAACAATCTCATCATGCCACTCGCGGTTTCCCTCGGCAATCTGGTCAAACTTCTCCTCCATCTGGGCCGTGAAGTCATAATCCAGTATGTCCGGGAAATGCTCTGTGAGGAAGTCATTCACAACCTTGCCCGTATCGGTGGGTATCAGTTTCCCCTTTTCGGCACCCACCGCCTCGGTGCGCACCACGTCAGTGATGTTTTTGTCAGCATCCAGTGTCAGGACGGTGTACTCCCTGGGTGTGCCGGGCCGTTCCCCCTTCTCGACATACCCACGCTGTTGTATAGTTGAGATTGTCGGTGCGTATGTTGACGGACGGCCTATCCCTAATTCTTCAAGCTTGCGCACCAACGTGGCCTCGGTATAACGCGGCGGTTGCTGGGTGAAGCGCATCATGGCCGTCACTTGCTCGGCAGTGAGTTCCTCACCGATGGCTAAGGGGGGCAGGGTAGTAGCCTCCTGTTCAGCATCTAATTGATATGCGCGCATAAAGCCGTCAAACTTTATAACCTCGCCCTGAGCGGTAAAATGCTCGGGACGTGTTGACGGTTTAATCTCAACGGTGGTTTTTTCAATCACGGCATCAGCCATCTGTGAGGCTATTGCGCGAAGCCGTATAAGTTTGTATAGTTTTTGCTCCTGAGCAGTGCCGGGCACGGTCACCTTCTCAACATAGGTAGGACGTATGGCCTCGTGGGCCTCTTGCGCCCCTTTGCTGTGGGTATGGAAGTTGCGCGGTTGCAGGTACTCGTCACCGAGTTTTGACTGAATCTCAGCCGCAATTGCATGCCGTGCCAGTGATGAGAGGTTCAGTGAGTCGGTACGCATATATGTTATGAAACCGGCCTCGTAAAGCTTCTGGGCAACACTCATTGTCAGCGAGACGGGGAAACCGAGTTTGCGTCCCGCCTCCTGTTGCAGCGTAGAGGTGGTAAAGGGGGGAGCAGGCTGGCGCTTCACCGTGTTTGCGCGTATTCCCTCAACTTTGTATAGGGCATCTTTCAAAGCCTCTAATAACTCCTCAGCCGACTGCCGGTCCGGCAGACGTTTTGACAGTTCCGCACGAATGGTTTTCCCCTGGGGAGTGGCAAAGAGACCCGTCACGCGCCAGAAGGTTTCTGACTTGAAGTTGTCAATCTCCTGTTCACGTTCGCAGATAAGGCGCACGGCAACCGACTGAACGCGTCCGGCCGACAATTGCGGCTTGATTTTTTTCCAGAGCACGGGCGACAATTCAAAGCCCACAATGCGGTCAAGCACACGGCGAGCCTGTTGGGCATCAACGCGCGCCAGGTCAATAGTGCGCGGGTTGGCAATGGCATTGAGAATAGCCTCCTTGGTAATCTCGTGGAAAACAATGCGCCGGGTGGTCTCGGGCGGCAGGCCTAAGACCTCACACAGGTGCCAGGCAATAGCCTCACCCTCACGGTCCTCATCAGACGCCAGCCACACCGTCTCGGCACTCTTGGCAGCCTTTCGCAACTCTGCCACAAGTTTCTTCTTATCCTCAGGTATCTCGTATGGCGGTTCAAACTTCAGCCCGGGACGTATGTCCATGCTGCGTTTGCCAAGATCACGAATGTGGCCGTAGCTTGACATTACCTTATAGTCCTTCCCCAGGAACTGTTCAATGGTTTTGGCCTTTGCGGGAGACTCGACAATGACGAGATTCTTTGACATGTTCGCTGTTACTTGAAAAATTCGGCGGCAAAATTAGTTATTTAATGCCTAACTGACAACATAACCCCCGGGACCCCAAAAATGTTTCCTGCCGGGTAAGGTTATTTCCTACGGGTATAGGACAGGTCATGCTGGTGGGCGTACGCTTCCCGCTCAAAACTGATAGCGCGGTAAGCCCGGTGTGCATCACGCAGGCGTATCAGATGCCAAAGCCATTCAATGAGGTAAGCAACAAAGAAAGGCAGATAGAGCCAACGACGCTGTTGCCGGCAGTGAATACGCTCATGGTTCAACAAGACCGGGTCGTCAGCCACCTCGGGCCTTATCAGCACCAGTCCGCAAATAGTCATGGCATCGACATGCCTTGGCAACCAATTAGTCTTCAGCACCACCATAATTTGTACTTATTTTCAGGAACAACCCCCGCCGGTGCAAAGTTGCAAAATTCTGCCGACAAAAAGCTATTTATGCACAAGATTATTTGCAAATACGGTTATATGCGTTAATTTTGTAACCAACTGTGCCACAGTAATAAATCGGTCAAAAGTATAACCTCAACTCCCAAAATGATATGAGCCAAAAGAGATTATTAGCAAGTTTTATGGCAGTAATACTAACAGTATTGACATCAACAGCCTATGAGGCCACGCGTGTCAGTGTGGATGATTTGCGTTACGAGCTAAATGAAAAATCGCTTACCGCAAAGGTTGTGGGGGGGGTCAATAGAAACATCAAAGAAGTGGTTATCCCGCCAGAGATAACATATAAAGAGCAACAGTATACAGTGACATCAATCGCAATGGACGCGTTTGAATATAACATTGAAATAACCTCAGTAACATTTCCCGGCACTATACGCTATGTTGGGGATTACGCTTTCGGTTGTTGTGACGGGATAAAGAAAGTATATGCCAATAGTTTGGAGGACTGGCTTAAAATAGAATTTGAATCTAACTATTCCAACCCTACATATTATGCAAAGGGACTTATAATTGACAATGAAAATATCAGGAAAATTACTATACCTGAGGGAACTGAACGGATAAATGACTACGCATTTGTCAAATGTGAGGAATTATTAACCGTAACACTTCCTTCTTCATTACGGGAGGTGGGCCATTGCCCTTTTGACGGTTGTTCCTCTTTGCAAAGATTTATTTTCCCGAATGAGACTGTTCTATTGTCTTTGAAGTATTTAAGTGATTACTGTCATCTAAATTATTATAATAATGGGAAATATTATATCGGCTCAGAGCCTTTTAATATGCAGGAGGTTGTGATACCGGCTGACATGACCTCAATCCCTGATTATGCATTTGCCGGGTGGAAGAGTTTGGAGAAAGTAGTATTACATGATAATATTAAAACAATAGGCAAGGCTGCTTTCTATAAATGTAATGCCTTAACCTCATTGGAAATGGGTAATTCAGTTACCTCTATTGATAGTAAAGCTTTCTATGAATGCACCGGCTTGACTTCTGTGACAATCCCCAATACGGTTAAAACAATTGGTAACAGAGCTTTTGACGGTTGCAAGGGATTAACCTCAATTATAATTCCCAATTCAGTTACAACAATTGGTCATTGGGCATTTGGCGATTGCACGAGTGCTACTTCACTTGAAATTGGTAATTCTGTAACTTCAATTGGAGAGAGTGCTTTCTGGAACTGTCGTGGATTGACTGAGGTAACAATCCCCAAATCTGTCCAGACAATTGGGGAAAAAGCTTTCTCGGTATGTCTGGCTCTATCCACAGTAGAATTTGATGGATATATTAAAACAATTGATAAGGGCGCATTTAAATATTGTGAGTCTTTGAAAGAGGTTAGAGTACAAAATGTAAATGATTGGGCAAGGACGCAATTTTCTGATTTTGACTCCAATCCTTTAACAATTACCCATAATCTTTTTGTCGGTGATGGCACGGAGCCGGTAACCTGTATTGAGATTGAGGGGAAAGAAGCCATTGGGGATTTTGCTTTCTCCGGCGCTTCGTCCATAAAAAAAGTTAGAGTAAAGGACGGAGCGACAGTTGGTGTTAATGCATTTGCTAATTGTACCGGTTTGAAAGATGTATGTTTGAATTCTACAGGAATAGGCGAGACCGCTTTTTCTGGTTGCAGACTCCTTTGGAATGTCTATGTGCCGATTGAGACCCCGCCGGCAGCCGCTAATAACGCTTTTAACTATCACAGATTCTTAACATTATATGTACCAAAAGGCAGTATCCTCGCATACGAGAACGCCGCCTCCTGCTGGTGTAATTTCCTTGATATTGTTGAATTTGATTTTGAAGACCTTGATACCCTCTTTTCTCCGGATTATGAAAACGGCGAATCCGGTATAGAAGGTATAGGCGATTATACTAATTGTGCCCCGACGAATTCTATTCCCAACGACATCTACAACATGCAGGGAATATGCTTGTTGCGTAATGCCACCGAAGCCGATGTTAAAGCACTATTGCCGGGTATGTACATCATAGGTGGCAAAAAAGTAATAGTCAGGTAATCAATTCTGAGCTGCTGAAGGCAGCCCTATAGCCAGTAGAAATATCGGGAAATCGCGGCATCGCCGCCTGCCCCCAAAAAAACGAGGCCGAGCCAACACATTTGCGTGTAAGCTCGGCCTTATATTATTAAACTTGCGGAGAGAGCGGGACTGGGTGGGGTGGGGTGAGGGGGAACGGTGATGATTTCGTTGTCGAGGCCGTCGTCGCCGTCCTGGTCGCCTTT
>CAYMNF010000006.1:0-49296 GCA_964391735.1 uncultured Bacteroides sp.
ACCTGACTGTTAATCAGGGGGTCGTTGGTTCAAGCCCATCCTGAAGCGCCAAAAAGGCTGTGTCGTGGTGACACGGCCTTTTTGTTTAACAAACAACGCCGCCGTGAACAATGCCGCCGTGAAAGGGGACGGTTCAGTTGCCCCACCCACATCGGTTTTTTGTCGGCGATTGTCACCTTTGCAGACATCGTGCGTCTTATAGATGAACGAGGCCTCATAAAACATTTGTATAATCCTTTTAAACAATATCCCTGATATTATGGCAAATGCTCTTGAAAGTATATTTATCTGCGTGGTTCTCCCCGTATCAATCGTCCTGATTTGCTATCTGGCACAAATCAACAATGACAACAAACGCGCCAAGGTGTTGATAAAGGCCATCGAGGCCAACAACAATATCGACGCCGACAAATTAGCCAGCGCTCTGCAACGTCCGCGCAAGACCCCGCGCGAGATCTTTAACCGCCGCCTGTTGCGCGGATGCATCTTCTCGCTTGTCGGGTTGGCCCTGATGATTGCAAGTGTGGTAAAAGGCATTCTTGCACATGACTTTGAGGTTGACGGCTTCACAATACCCTGCACCCTTGGCGGCGTCCTGGTGGCAATAGGCATCAGCTTCCTGATTGTCTGCTATATGAACCGTCAGTATCTCACTGAGAAGGAATAACAGAGACAGCGCATGACTCGGCAGCAGTTTATCACACTGGTCGAGGAGACCCGTGGGGCGTTCAGAGGTTTTCTGAATGCCCTGTGCTGCGGTGATACCTCTACTGCCGACGACATTGCCCAGGAGGCCTATCTCAAGGCCTACATGACGTGTGACAAACTTCAAGAGCCTGAAAAGTTCAAATCCTGGATCTTCCGCATCGGCTACACGACCTTTATTGACGGGAAGCGCAAAATTCGCCCCTGTGTCGAGTATAATGACGCCGTTGATGTCATTGACGACTCAGTGCCTGCCGAGCATCGTGAACAGCAGGTAACCGCGCTGTATGCCGCTCTGAACCGCCTGTCACCGGCCGAACGCACCGCCCTGGCCCTCTTCTACCTGCAAGACTACTCAATCAAGGAGATTGCGCGCATCGTCAAGGCCGGCGAGAGTGCCGTAAAGCAGCACCTGTCACGCGGTCGCCGCCATTTGCGTGAAATCCTTCCCCCTGACATTCTAACCCCGTAAATAGCCCCATACCATGCAACAATTTGATGACCGACTAAGGAAACTTTTCAAGGAGACAGCCCCGAGCTCTGCCTCGGATGCTGAATTCATGTCACGACTACTGAAGAACATGGAGGCTGTCGAGGGGGTAAAACAACATGTGGCGTCACTGCATAAGCGCAACCGCATTGCCCTTGTGGCGGCGGTGATGGCCGGCTTCATCACAGGCGTTCTGTGCACTTGGCTACTGCCGGTGCTCGGCAACCTGCCGTCAATGTTCAACATCACCCTGCAACCCACGCGCATCTATTCGATTACTATTGACTGGCGCATACTGGGGTGGTTGGTTTCGGGGGCGCTGTGTGTGCTGGCGGCAATGCAGACCTACGGCATAACCCTGGCACGCTTAGCCAAGATACACGCCAAAATCAGGTAACCACGCGCCAGATGAAAATGGCGGTGTAGGCCACGGGCAGCAGAAGCATCAACAGATATACCCGGCGCGTGATGTATATCTCGTTGCAATGCGCAACCTGTATGGCTGCCAACGCGTTTAGCAGGGTCACGTAAAAGATAAAGTTGGTGAAGTCCACAAAGAGCATTACAGCTGTCAAGACTGACACCACCGTCAAAAAACCGTTGAAGGCGCGGGCCCGGGCGTTGAAAGAGTATATCTTGGCCGAGGCAAAAAAGCCGGCAAAAAGGGCCACCAACAGTGTCAGCCCTATAGCCGCCACCGCCGGGAGCGCCTCAAGCAGGTCGGCAGCCTCAAGCTCAAAGATGAATTGCGGGCTTGTGACGGGCCCGTAGTC
The DNA here is from genome assembly GCA_964391735.1 of uncultured Bacteroides sp. Lineage (GTDB taxonomy): Bacteria > Bacteroidota > Bacteroidia > Bacteroidales > Muribaculaceae > CAG-1031. The sequence continues at coordinate 1,969 of CAYMNF010000006.1, forward strand.
AAAGGCCCACCATAACCACCAAGGGGTGGCGATACCCACCAGGGCTGCCACGATATTGCGCAGGTTGAGGATGCGCATTTGCGTGCACCCCACAAAAAGGATAGGAAGATAGACCGTGAACCCGTATTGTACCAATGTGCCCGCCGAGGTCAATAAAAAGGCCGCAAAAACACGGCGGGAGGTGTTGCCGGGGGCGTTGTAGCAGCTGTATAGCAGCATCATTGAGCACAATACCACCGGTGCCAGCAGTGCCCCACCCTGCAGCGCCCCCGTCAGTACCGGCATTGATGCCGTCATCACCAGGAATAACCCGATATATGAGACGGAATAGGCCCGCAGAATGTTAAACTGCATGGTCATGAACCACAGCGCCCAACAGGCGCAGCCCAGCAAGCACAGGGTGGCAAAGAATGTTGCGAACCCGTCGGGGTCAAACCACTCGTTGGGGGATGCAATGGCCAACCCGCGGTCACCCTCGGGGGGCGAGACGACATCCATCGACACCCCGGCGAAGGCCATAACAAGGGCGACAACCGCCAACAGCACCGTGTAGGCGTTTGAGAGGGTGAAGCGTGTTATGACAGCCTCGCGAAAGGTCATTATCGGTTAAGGGTGTTTATCTTACCAGGTCTTGCCCGATGTCATGCCTGAAGGCCTTGGTGTCAAACTTGATGTCCTTTTCAATACCCTGATAGGCCTGCTCGATGGCTGCAGGCAAGGTATCAGCAAGGGCGGTGGCCGTGGCTACGCGTCCCCCGGTGGCCTGTAAGACCCCCTCGGGTGACAGGGTTGTCCCGGCCTGGAAAACTATGCGCCCGTCTTTGGGGCATACCTCCATAACGGCCCCTTTGGGGTAATGACCCGGGTAGCCGCGGTTAACGGCCACAACTGAGACACAGCTGCGTGGGTCAACCTCCAACCCGGTGTCACCCAGGTCACCGGCGGCAGCGGCGGCAAGCAATGCCACCAGGTCTGAGGATATGCGGGGCATCACACTCTCGGTCTCGGGGTCACCCATGCGCACATTGTATTCAATGACCTTGGGCTCGCCACCAACATTCATCAGGCCGAAAAATATGAATCCGCGATAATCGATGCAGGCTTTTTGCAGTCCCTCAAGGGTCGGCTCGATTATCTGCTCACGCACTTTCTGCATAAAGGCATCATCGGCAAACGGAACGGGGCTTACCGACCCCATTCCCCCGGTATTGGGTCCGGTATCGCCATCCCCTACCCGCTTGTAGTCCTTGGCAACGGGAAGCAGACGATAACCGCCACGGCCATCGGTGATGACGAACACCGAGCATTCTATGCCGTCAAGGAACTCCTCGATGACCACAGTATTGCCGGCCTCGCCAAACATGCCGTCAAGCATACGTGTCAGGCTCTCTTTGGCCTCGTCAAGGGTGGGAAGTATCAGTACCCCCTTACCGGCAGCAAGACCGTCGGCTTTCAGCACGTACGGGGGTTGCAGCCCCTCAAGGTACTCCAGGCCCTGTTGTAAGGTGGCTGCGGTGACGGTGTGGTAGCGGGCTGTTGGGATGTGGTTGTCAGCCATGAAACGCTTGGCAAAGTCCTTGCTACCTTCCAGGCGCGCGCCATCAGCACCGGGGCCGACAAACAGGACTCCGGGGCACTCGCGAGCCAACGCCTCACGCAGGCCACCAACAAGGGGGTCTTCATTGCCGGCTACCACCATGTCAATATCATGGTCGGTAACAAAACGGCATACACCCGCAAAGTCCATGGGGTTGACAGGCACATTTTCACCATATTCCCCCGTTCCCCCGTTCCCCGGGGCAATGTATAGGCGGGTACATAACGGGCTTTGGCTCATTTTCCATGCCAGGGCAGACTCGCGGCCGCCGCTTCCCAACAACAATATATTCATCTGATGGCGATTTAAGTTTTAACAACTGTTCTTATTCCTCTTTCTTAGGGGTGGAAGCGGGGTTGTTATCATCCTTTCCACTGTTTTTGCGCCACCCCTTGCGTCCTTCCAAGAACTTCAATGCCCCGGGATTGCGACGCCCGGCCAGGGGATTCTCGCTTGCCTCGCGGCGTGGCCTGGGAGCTGACGGTGTGCGTTTTGAAGCCTCGGCGGCATCAAAGCGGCGCTTGATGCGCTCCCCGGGGGTCTGCGGGCGACGCGAGGGTGTGCGCTTGCCGGCACCTCCGCGCGTGTTTACGCCCTTGGGAGCCGTGCGCTCGGGGCCCTTCTTGCCCAACGAGCCTCCCTGGGCCTTGAAGCTGCGATAGTCACCGTCAAAGCTTACATATTCGCGCAGTTGGCAGTCGAGCTCACCGTTCTTGACATCAATTTTTTGTGAAGGGGTGAGGCCGATGAAGGCAAACTCCTCATCACGCATACCAATCACCCAGGCGTGATAGCCCTTGAACACGAACTTGAGTTTTCGGCCCAATTCGGCATATATATCGCCCAAATCCTCAGGCTTCAGGCGCAACCCGTAGGGGGGATTCGTCACCAGGATGCCGGGGGTACCGGCCTCGGGGACATCCCCCTCGGTCCACTCGGCAATGGAGCGGCGTGTAAGGGTAACGTATTTGGCGATGCCGGCACTCTTGAGGTTGCGCTCTGACATGTTGATGGCGTGCACCGACAGGTCTGTTCCCACAATGGGGTGGCGCACATCCCTCTCCTGCGAATCATCATCATAAATCGAGTCAAAGAGGTCGGCATCATAGTCGGGCCAACGCTGGAAGGCAAAGCTCTTGCGATAAATACCGGGCATGATGTTGGCGGCTATCAATGCCCCCTCAACCAGGAAAGTACCCGAGCCGCACATGGGGTCAACCAGCGGGCAGTCCCCGCGGTAGCCACTCTTCAACAGGATGCCGGCCGCCAGCACCTCGTTGATGGGGGCATCGGTCTGGGCCACACGGTAGCCGCGCTTGTGCAACGACTCGCCGCTTGAGTCTAACGACAACGTGACGCGGTCACCGGCTATGTGCACATTGAGCCTGACATCAGCCTCGTCAAGGCGCACGCCGGGGCGTTGTCCGCGCCCCAGCCGGTCCTCAAACCAGTCGGCGATAGCGTCCTTAACGCGATATGTCACGAAGCGTGAGTTGGGGAAGTCGTCGCTGTACACCACCGGGTCAACCGAGAAGGTCTTGTTCACATCCAGCCACTGACTCCAATCCAGTCCTTTGACAGCATCGTATAGCTGGTCGGTGTTCTCGGCCCGGAACTCGGCAATCGGTTTGAGGATGCGCAGGGCCGTGCGGCATGCAAGGTTGGCACGGTACAGCATGGCCTTGTCGCCGGTAAATTGCACCATGCGGCGCCCCGGCTCAACGTTGGCCGCCCCGAGGGCACGAAGCTCCTCGGCAAGCACATCCTCAAGCCCTGTCAGGGTCTTGGCTATCATTTTAAACTGCTCGGACATATCGCTTTATTTCTATATTATGGTTTGTCAAAAAAAGTTATTCAGTTTCTTCAATCATCAAGCAACCCCGGTCGCAGACGGCGTGTGCGTTCCACAGCCTGCTCATGCAGCCACTTGCCGATGTTTGCCTGGTGCCCCGACAGCAGGATATCGGGCACGCGCCACCCGTTGTACTCGGCGGGGCGGGTATACACCGGGGGCTCAAGCAGATTGTCCTGGAATGAGTCGGTGAGGGCAGACTGCTCATCGCCCAAAGCCCCGGGGATAAGACGCACGACGGCATCGGCGATAACAGCCGCGGGCAACTCGCCGCCAGTCAGCACATAGTCACCGATTGAGATTTCGCGGGTTATCAGGTGCTCACGTATGCGGTAGTCAATCCCCTTGTAGTGACCGCACAGTATCATCAGGTTTTGTGCCAGTGACAGGGTGTTGGCCATGGGCTGGGTCAGCACCTCGCCATCGGGAGCGGTGAAGATAATGTCGTCATACTCTCGCCGGGCCTTCAGGGCCGTGATGCAACGGTCAACCGGCTCAATCTGCATCACCATGCCGGCAGCCCCGCCAAAGGGGTAATCGTCAACCTTGCGATAGCGGTTGGTGGTGTAGTCGCGCAGGTTATGGACGTGGAACTCTACCAGCCCCTTGTCGGCGGCACGCTTCAGGATTGAGCACCCCAAGGGGGACTCAAGCATCTCAGGCAGCACTGTCAGGAAGTCAATGCGCATATCTCAGTGCCGTAGGGGGGTCAATAAAATTTGCGGATGCCCATGGCTTGGCGAACCTCCTCAAGGGTCGTGGCGGCACGCTCACGGGCGCGCTCGGCACCGCGACGCAGCACCCTCCCTATGGTGGCGTCGTCGTTTTGCAGGTCGAGGATGCGCTCGCGTATAGGCAGGGTTACCTTCAGGATGTCGTCGGCAAGCTGCTTCTTGAGGTCGCCGTAGCGTATCGAGCAGTCGGCGTAGGCATCACGGAACTGTTGCACGACCTCTGGCCCGGAGGTGAGCTCAAGCAGGGTGAAGAGGTTTTCAACGGGCGCGCTTACCGGTTGGTTGGGCTCGGTGGGACCGGCATCGGTGACGGCGCGCATCACCTTTTTGCGTAATGTCTTTTCATCGTCAATGAGGTAGATGCAGTTGCCCTCGCTCTTACCCATCTTGCCTGATCCGTCAAGCCCGGGTACCTTAACGGCGTGGGCGCCAAAGTCAAAGTTCTGGGGTTCGGGGAACAGGTCCACGTTATAGAAACTGTTGAAGCGGCGGGCAAAACGGCGTGTCAGCTCAAGGTGCTGCTCCTGGTCTTTACCCACGGGTACATGGTTGGCCTTCTGTATCAGTATGTCAACAGCCATAAGGGTGGGATAGGTCAGCAACCCGGCATTGACGCGCTTGTTTGAATTTGTGCCGATAATCTGGCGCTCAATATCCTCATCGTCAGCGGCATTGTCACCGGCAACCTTGATACCCAATTGTTTGCGGGCCTTGTCCTTGAAGGATGCTGTGCGCATAAGCTCGCCGATGCCCACGTGCATGTTCAGCAACAGGTACATCTCTGACACCTCGGGGACATCGCTCTGCACAAAGATGGTGGCCGTCTCAGGGTCAATACCGGCAGCGAGATATTCAGCCACAATGTTGCGCACATTCCCGTGCAGGGCGGCGGGGTCAGGGTGGGTGGTGAGTGCGTGCAGGTCAGCTATAAAGTATAGACAGTCATAGTCATTTTGCATACGCACAAATTTGCTCAACGCACCATAGTAGTTGCCCAGATGCAGGTTTCCCGTAGCGCGTATACCACTTAAAACAATCTCTTTTGCCATATTTTGGGTTCGGTTTTAGTTTTCTGAATATTTATTTATCTCGTTTTTGTGCCGAGTTGTCGTTTTTGTCATCGTCAGCCTCATCGGCGGGCTCAACGCGTATCAGCTCAAGCCTCGTTGCTGACCCCTTCAGTATGGTGAACCGGTAGGGGGGCAACGTCAGCACAGCTCCCTGGCGGGGAATCTCTCCGGTGGTCTCCATAAGGTATCCGGCCAGGGTTTGATAGGCGTCATCCTCGGGGATATCAACCTTGTATTCCTCGTTGAGCAAGCGCACCTCTATGCGCCCCGAGAAGTCCCACACGCCGGGAGCGACCTCCTTGGCGGTGACCGCCTCGCGGTCATGCTCATCCTTTATGTCGCCGAAAATCTCCTCCACAAGGTCTTCGAGGGTTACCAGCCCGGCGGTTCCGCCAAACTCGTCAAATACTATAGCCAGGGATTTCTTCTGCTGCAACAGCCGGCGCATCATCTTGTCGGCCAGCAGTGTCTCCGGGGCAAAGACAACCGGCTTGATCATGTCGCGCCAATCCACATCAGGCTCAAAAAGCTCTGACACGTGGATGTATCCCAGGATGTTGTCAATGTCACCGCGATACACTACAATCTTTGAGCGGCCTGATGAGGTGAACAACTGCGACAACTCCTCACGGTCACACTCATCAACGTCAACAGCCACAATCTCGTTGCGCGGAATCATGCACTCCCCCAACTCAGTCTCGCTGAAGTCAAGAGCATTATGGAACATACGCACCTCATTCTCGACTTCAACATTGTCACCACTCTCCTCGGCATTGTCAATGCGGCTCTCGATGTAGCGGTTGAGGTCGCCCGTTGAGAGCAAATGCAGGGAGGTTGCCTCGCTGCGCATCCCCGCCAGACGCATCAACGCCCGCGAAAGGCGCGTGGTAAACCATGCCAAGGGGAACAGTACGACATAAAACAGCAACACCGGGACGGCGAACAGTTTGAGCGACGTGTTGGGGTTTATGCGGAAGATACTCTTGGGGAAGAACTCACCGACAAAAAGTATCACAAACGTTGAAATCAAGGTTGAGCACAACAACACCAGGGCCTGCCCGGGCAGCCGGGCCTCAAGCCACGGGTCAAGCAACGCGGCAGCCCCCATACCATAGACAACCAACATTATGTTGTTGCCAACAAGGATGGTGGAGATAAACAGCTGCTCCTGGCGATAAAACAGATTGACGATTTTCCCCAACAAGCCGCCGCGCTTGACGGTGATGCCCGTGGCCACGCGGTCGCTGGTGATATAGGCTATCTCCACGCCCGAAAACAGAGCGCTGAACATAAGTGACACCAGGGCCACCAAAAGCCATTGCAGGGAGTTCATCTGTAAATCAAGTATCTCAAGGGAAATGTACGCATTATTTCAAGGTCTGCCGTGTGGGCAGGGGGAAGGAACACCGAGAATAGCTCGGTTACCCGCGTATGATGGTTTGCGAGCGGTCAGGGCCCACAGACAGGATTGCGATGGGAACACCGAGTTCCTCCTCAAGGAACCGGATGTAGTTGCGGAACTCAACGGGCAAATCCTCCTCGCAGCGTACCCCGCTGATGTCGGTCTGCCAGCCGGGTAGCTCGGTGTAAACCGGCTCAATCTCAGCAGCGGTCAGGTCATAGGGGAAATCGCGCGTCTCCACACCGTTGACACGGTAAGCCGTGCAGGCCTTTATAACGGGGAGGGTGTCAAGGACATCGCTCTTCATCATTATAAGCTTGGTGACACCGTTTATCATCACGGCATAGCGCAGGGCAACCAAATCAATCCATCCACAACGGCGCTCACGGCCGGTGACGGCCCCGTACTCATGCCCGCGGTCGCGCATAAGTTTGCCGGTGTCGTCATGCAGCTCGGTGGGGAAAGGCCCGGCGCCGACACGTGTGCAATAAGCCTTGAAGATGCCGTATACGTCACCTATGCGGTTCGGGGCGAGCCCTAACCCGGTGCAAGCGCCTGCACAGACCGTGTTTGATGATGTCACAAAAGGATATGAGCCGAAGTCGACATCGAGCATGGTGCCCTGAGCACCTTCACACAGCAGGGTGTTTCCCTCGTTGAGCATACGGTTAACCAGGTGTTCAGAGTCAACGAACTCAAAGCGGCGAAGGTACTCGACAGCCTCCAAGAACTGCGCCTCACGGTCTGCAAAATCCTCTGGCAGAGGGTAACCCATAGCCTCAAGTGTGCGCAAATGCCGGTCACGAGCAGCCTCATAACGGCCCTTGAAGTCAGCCTCAAGGTCACCGACACGCAGGCCGTTACGCCGTGTCTTGTCGGTGTAGGCGGGACCGATGCCCTTGCCGGTGGTGCCGATAGCGGCCTTACCCTTGCTTTGCTCATTGGCGGCATCAAGCAGCCGGTGGGTGGGCAAGATAAGGTGAGCCTTGCGTGAAATCTTCAGAATCCTCTCCAGGGGAACGCCACCTGCGGCCAGTTCGCGAGCCTCGCCGGCAAACAAAACGGGGTCAAGGACAACACCGTTGCCGATGATATTGACGCTATCAGGGCGGAATACGCCTGAGGGGATTGAGCGCAATACATACTTTTGGCCGTCAAATTCAAGGGTGTGACCCGCGTTGGGGCCTCCCTGAAAACGAGCCACAGCATCGTAATGCGGGGTCAGTACATCAACAATCTTTCCCTTACCCTCATCCCCCCACTGGAGGCCGAGAAGTACGTCGGCTTTACCATTCATTGTGCTAAAGATTTATATAATTCGCCAAGAGGCGTTGCGCCTACAAAGGTAGCAAAAAATTATTTAGCACCCCGACAAAAATACTCAACCCCCAAACCGAAAGACAAATATCAGTAATATTATCCATACGCAGTGGGCGCTCGGATTCAGCGTCCACTGCACGAACATGCAGGGAAGGGTCGGGTATAGTACGCATTTACGGGTACTATTTGACCAATAAATTGGTCGTAATAAGATTGCTATGCTTTCCGTGGGTTTCACCCACGGTAAACGTTAATGTATTGAGTACGACCAAAAATGGTTGGGCGTATGCACAGCGAAGGCTGTACCCGTGGAGGGATACAGCCTTCGGCATATTGGGCGGTCTTTGGGTTTAAGACCGATGGGGATTAGTCATTGAGGCGGCTGAGGGTGAAGTAACCCATGATGTCCATGGTACCACCGCTACCGTCAGCGGCATAACCGTCAATGTAGATTGAGGTGTTGCTGTCGCCAAAGGTCACAGCATTGTACTTGCTGTTCCACTTACCAACGATGTCGCCGACACCGGTGTTTACTACAAAGTTGTAGCCCTGCATTGAGCCGTATGATGCGCCGTCACGCAGAACGAGGTCGCCATAGCCCTCCTCAACATCATAGTTGTACCACAATGTGAGGGTGCTCTGTATGTTCTGCAAGGGTACGGTACCAATGGTAACTGTGTTGTTAACCGGGTCATTGGCACGCATGGTCACAGCTGACATGTACTCTGAGTTGAGTTCTCCGCTGTCAAAGTCATAGCATACACCTGACATCATCCACTGGCCGGCCAACTCGCTGTACAGGGGTGATGAACCCTTGTCATAGATTGACACAAAGGTCTCGTTGATGCCGCCAACAGTGGCGTTGCCTTTTACGCTCTTGATCTTGACGATGAAGGTGCGTGTGGGGTCCAAGCCGCGGTTGTCATGTGTGCGCAGCTCAATCTTGCCGGTCTTCTTCTCGGGAGAGATGTTGCAGAAGGTTGAGGTTGCATAGTAGTGAGCATTCACCATGGCGGGATTCTCGCCGGTCTCAAGCAACTCAACGTCAACGCGGATGTAACCGTTAGGCTCGCCGGTAACGACAACGGGAATAGAGAAGATACCCTCGTTCTCGGTAACGTCAACAGCGGTCTCACCCAACTGAACCGTCACACCGTCTTTGGTGTTGTAGCCGAGGTCGTTATCCCAACCGGTATCGCCACTCCATGCCCCGGAGGCATCAGAGCAAGCGGCCATGGCAAGTGTAACGGCGGCTATGGAAAGATATTTAAATGCTTTCATTTGTTTGTTTCAAAGTTTTTGGGGTTTCGCATTAATATGACGAGCCGGGGTAACCGGGGTTCTGTTGGCCCTGCATGTGGGGGTTAACATTCAGCTCATCAGCGGGGATAGGCCAGGTAAGACGATAGTCACCGGGGGCGTATGAAACGACTTTACCGGCAGCAACGAGGTTGTTATCAAGCCCGGGATATTGGGGATAGTTGTGGTCACGTGCGGGGAAACCCTCACCCCAACGACGCAGGTCTGACATGCGGAAACCCTCGCCGATAAGCTCACGCAGACGCTCCTTCTTGATCATGCTGTAGAGTTCGTCGCCTGAATAGGTCTGATCCTCATAGTTGAGGATGCGCTTGCTGCGCAGCAGGTTGATCATGTCGTTAGCCACGTTCTCCTGTCCAAGGTGATAAGCACTCTCGGCTATGATGAGTACCAGCTCTGAGGTGCGGAAGACCTTGGGCATATTCATGAGGTTGGGGTTGCTGAGGATAAGTGCCGGGTTGCCGGGGAACTTGGTGAAGATGGGTGCCTCAACAAATGAACCGTCAATAAGGAGTTGACGACTATCAACATTTGCGGTGAAGCGGATGTCGCTTGACTCATACAACGAATTGGGGAGGTCGGGGGTAGCGAGTGTGCCAACGGGAACGTAGTCGGCGGTGTAGTCACCCGTGCCACCGTACCATGCCATACCGGTTGAAGCGATACCCAGGTCCTGAGCCGTTGATGACGGACGGAAGATAATCTCGGTGCTGGTGTCATCAATCCACATCTTCGGGTATGAACGACGTGTTGACAAGGGGTAGTTGTTTGAGTTGTATACCTCCTCAGCATACTTTTTGGCGTTGGTCCAATCGCCCTTCAGCAGAGCCACGCGGGCCTGCAGACAGCGAACGATGAAGGTGTTGATGTAGGGTGACTCCTGGCGCATGGCCTCGCCGGCCAATTCGTTGTCACTCTCCTCAAACGCCTTGAGACCGTCGTAAGCACGTGCCAGGTCATCCTCGATGAACTTGTAGGTCTCGGTGAGGGTTGAGCGTGAGGGGTAACCACCCTTATTGGCCGTGGGCTCATATTTGGTAACGATGGGGAGACCCAACAGACGGTCCTTGTTAACATCGTTATAAGCCGGGCAGAAGTGGTCAAGCAGCCAGTAGTAGAAGAATGCACGGGTAAAGTAGCACTCTGCAATGTAGCGGTCAATGTTCTGTTGGTCGGTAACAGAGAGGTCCTCTTTCTCGCGAACGGGGACTACGCGCTCCAGATACCAGTTACATGAGGCGATACCGCCGTAGAGGCCGCCAAAAACGCCTGTGATATCGGGGTTTGATGACAAAATCACACCATTGTTGATTTCGCCCAAGCGGTTACCGTTGATGGTCGTACCCAGGAACTGGTCCATCTGCATCTCGGTGTATGAGATGTAGCCACCGGTTGACAGGGCACGCAGGTTTCCATAGAAGTTGTTGCGGAAGTAGAAGCAGTCATTTGCTGTCTGCAGTGCCTCATCGTCAGTGATCTGACCGGCGGGCATGTGGTTCATATCACAGGACGTCAGCAACAAACCTCCGAGGCACAGAAGGGAAATAAGTATCTTTCTCATTTTTCGAAAAGTCACTTTTAGTTTAACAAATGTGTGGAGGTTTAGAATGTTACCTCAACACCAAACTCATATTGGCGTGTGTTGGGGTATTGGTATTGTACCATGTTTGTCTCAGGCTCGGGGTCATAGCCGGTGAACTTGGTGAAGGTCAACAGGTTACGGCCGGTGAAGTGGAAGGTAACAGCCTCCATCTGGGCTTTACGCATCCATGCCTGGGGCAATGAGTAAGAGAGGGTGAGGTTCTTGAGACGCATGTATGAGGCGTTCTCGAGCAAGTGTGAGTCGAACTGAACAACCTGGCCGTCGGCAGCGGGGATGTCGGTGATCTGGCCCGGGGTGGTCCATACGTTCAGCATTGAGCGCATCTGGTTGTAGGTGGTACCCTGTGCGTTGTTCTCGCTGAAGAGACGGTCATTGTTCATCATATATTTGCGGGCTGACCATGCAAAGTCAAGCTTAAGGGCAAGGTCTTTCCAGCGCAAGGTGGTTCCGAAACCGCCATGCCAGGGAGCAATGTAGCTCTTGCCGATGAGGACGGCGTCGTCCTGGTCAAAGGTCTTGGTGAGGTTGCCGTCAGCGTCATACCACATCTGCTGGCCATCCTGCGGGTCAACACCTGCCCAGCGTACCAGGAAGAGCTCGCTCTGGTCGTGGCCAATCTGATACTTCATGCTGTACTCGGTCAATACCAGTTCATCCTGGCCGTCAAACAGCTCGGTGATCTCGTTGTGGTTGTAGCTGAAGTTGAGGTTGATACCCCAGTACCAGTCTTTGGTCTGCAGAACCTTGGTGTCCAAGCTGAACTCAAAACCGGTGTTGCGCATTGAACCCACGTTACCCCAACCGGCGCTCATACCGGTAGTCATTGAGTAAGGTATTGAGTTCAACATGTCTTTGGTAACCTTGTTGTAGAAGGCGATGTTACCGTCAAAGCGGTTGAGGAAGCGGAAGTTGAAGCCCATGTCAAACTGGTGAACAGTCTCCCAGGTAAGGCTCTTGTTGGGAGCACCGGTGATACCCCATATCGGGCTGCCCTCGTATGTAACTGAAGACTGGCCTACGAGACCGAGGTATGCATAGTAGCTACCGATTGATGAGTTACCGGCGGTACCGTAGCTGAGGTTGAAGCGCAGGTCATCAATCCAGTTTACATCCTTCAGGAAGTTTTCACGCTTCATGTTCCACATGGCACCCAGTGACCAGAAGGTTGACCAACGGTGGCCGGGGGCGAAGATTGATGAGGCGTCACGGCGAATTGAACCGGTAACGTAGTATTTCTCATCCAGGTCATAGTTACCCATCAGGAAGTATGAGTTGTAGGTAAGTGATGACCATGACTGGCTCTGCTGGGCAACGGTAACCTTGGTACCCTGGTTGAGGAGCATCATGCGGGCATCGGTGAAACCGGTGGTGTATGCACCGAATGACTCACCGTGGCGAATGATTGACTCCTGACCCAACAGGAAGCGGATGTGGTTGCGGTCGTTGAGCTGTTTGTCATACTCAGCGGTGTTGGTGTAGGTCCAAGCATAGTAGCGCTCGAAGGCCTGGCTGTTTGAACCGGTGAGGGTACCGCCAAAGTCAAATACGTCACCCATAGGGGTTGAGAACGGCTCGCGGGGGAAGTTGTAACCCTTGCCGCGGTAGTCGTATGCGTCAACGTTCTGTTGAGCGCGCAGGATCAGGCCCTTGATGGGATAGAACTCCTCCCAAAGGGTTGCGTTGGCAGTAACCTGATTACGCCACAGTGAGGTGTAGTCCAGGTAAGTGCCGGGGAGTGCCAGACCTGTGAAGTGCAGGTAGCGGGCTGTCTCGCCCCAAACGGGATTACCGTTCTCATCGCGTGTCCAATAGCGGGTAGCATCAACGGGCAATGCCATGCGGGCGAACACCATCGGGTTGTTCAGGTATACACCGGCACCGCTATATGTGCTGTTTGATGCTGAGTTGGTCTGATATTTGGTGTAACCGAGGTTTGACTGCAATCCAACGCGCATCCAGTCACGAACGGCTGAACGGATTGAGAAGCGCAGTGTCTCACGGCGCATCTTTGATTGCTGAATGATACCGTCGGCCTCATAGTGGTTAAGCGACAGGTAGTAACCCAGGTCATCACCACCACCGGTGATGGCTGCCTCAACCGAGTAGGTGGGGGCGTGGCTGTCAAAGGTCTCCTTGGTCCAGTCGGTGTTCACGCCCAGGACGTCAACGGCATAGCGCATATCCTCGGGCACGTTGATGCCGGTGAGGTCGCGATACTGGAGATACTCCTTGGCGTTCATCATCTTCATGTTGTCCTGTACGGCCTGGCTCCAACCAACGTTTGCACGTATCGAGATCTTGGGTTGGCTCTTCAGTTTACCGCGTTTTGAGGTAATGACGATTACACCGTTAGCAGCACGTGAACCGTAGATGGCTGTTGATGCAGCATCCTTCAACACGGTGATGCTCTCAATGTCTGAGGGGTTCAGCGTGGTGAAGACTGATGAGGTCACGGGAGCACCGTCAAGGATAAACAGCGGGGTGTTGCTGGCTGACAGTGAACTGATACCACGCAGGTGGATGTTGTTGTTGGTGCTTGAGGGGTCACCTGACATTGATGACACTGACAGACCCGAAACGGCACCCTGCAGAGCGTCAACGAAGGTGGCCGTGGGGATGTCCTCAAGTTGCTCGGAGGTAACGGTGGCTACCGTACCAACCACTGACCCGAGTTTCTGTTGTGAACCATAACCGATGGACACAACCTCGTTCAGGCGGTTGTTGTTCTCCATTTTGACTGTCATCTCCGGTGCAACTTTCATGCGCACGGCTTTGCAGCCAATGTAGGTAAACTCAAGCTCACGCACCTTCTCAGGCAAGCGCAGGGTAAATTTACCGTCAATGTCGGTGGCAGTTCCCGTGCCGCCTCCGATAGGCGTCACCGAGGCACCGATCAGAGGCTCGTCTGTGTCGGCATCCAACACAACGCCGGAGACTGTCCTATCCTGTGCGAAGGATGACAGTGCCAACGTGATGATGGCGGTGAGTAGTAGAAACAGCTTTTTCATACAAAAATTTTAAAGAGACATATATGAATTAAATTGAATTTTTTGATCAGCGCAGAAATGGATTTTCATCGTGGTGTCTGGGGTAGCCGGGGAGGCTTTTTCCCCGCGACACCGGGGGTATATATTTGCGGGGCGTCCCCCGCCATGGTTATGTATTTAAGGTCTTTCACCGAGCGGTATGCGCACACTGCGCCTACTCGGTAGGGTGCAAAGTTAAATAAAAAATAGAATAATCAAATTTTTTTGAGAAAATAGAGCGAAAAAACCGCTGAAACAGGCCTCTGTTGCCGCTTGGCACCTGTGTTTACAGGCTGAAAAACCGCTCAAACGCCCGTATGGTGTAGATGTGGTCGGCTGCCGAAGAGGTCTCGCGGCATGAGTGCATGGCCCATATTGCCTCGCCCATGTCCACGCCGCGCAGGGGTATCTGTGAGGTGAGGATATTGCCCAGGGTCGAGCCGCCGGCAACGTCGCTGTGGTTGACAAAATATTGCACGGGGACGTCGGCCAGCCGGCATATCTCGGCAAAGACGGCGGCACTGTCGGCGTCGGTCATGTACTTGCAATTGGCGTTGATTTTTACCACGGGGCCACCGCCAAGCAGGGGATGATTGGTGGGATCCTGTTTGTCGACATAGTTGGGGTGAAGACCGTGGGCGTTGTCGGCAGAGATCATGAATGAGCCCGCAACGGCCCGCAAGTAGTCCTGGTGGTTACCTCCCCGGCACAGTACTATCCGCTCAAGGGTGTCGGCGAGTATCGGGGAGGCCGCTCCTTGTTTGGTGCCTGAGCCGGTCTCCTCGTTGTCAAACAGGGCTATGACGCGTGTGGCAGTCGTTTGCGTGCCGGCACTTGCCAGGAGAGCCGTGTAGGCTGCATGCACCATTGAGAGGTCGTCAATGCGGCCTGAGCTGACAAACTGCCCGTCAACACCGAATGTCTGTGCCGGTGTCGGGTCATACAGGCTGAGGTCATAGTCAAGAATCTGATCGGTATCAACGCCCAGATGCTTGGCAACGGTGCGTTTGATGAAACCGCGTCCCCCACCCTCAATGCGTCCCATAACGGGCAGCAGGTCCCGCTGGCGTGACAGGGGGTTGCCGTCATTGACAGCTCGGTTGAAGTGTATGGCAAGGTGGGGAATTACCATCAGCGGTTCCTTGAGGTCAACCGCAACGGTGCGAGGGTGCAAAGGGTCCTCGCCGCGCAGTATCACGCGCCCGGCAACCGACAGCGGGCGGTCAAACCACGTGTACAGTATCGGGCCGCCATAGACCTCGGTGTTAAGGCGCACCATCTCCCCCTCGCCGGTCATCTCGGCGTTGGGCTTGATGCGGAACCCCGGTGAATCGGTATGGGCGGATATGATGTGGAAAGGTGCGGCAGGGTCCCCCTCGCCGACGATAAAGGCCATCACGGCTGACCCGTTTTGCGTAACATAACAACGGTCGCCGGGGTTTAATGCCCAGGGTTGGCGCGGGTCAAGATGCGTAAAGCCCGCAGCGTCGAGAGCGGTGCACACATTTTTTGCCGCTAAAAAATTTACCGGCGAGGCGGTAAGGAACTTTAATAATGATGGTATCATGCCGGGTCTCAGGGTAAAAGAGTTTTAAGGTGACAAACAGCCGTGCAAGCGTCAACCGATGACACAAAGCAACTGTTTGCGGTGGCTAATTTACGAAAAAGATTGGCACGACAAACATTTTGTCAACTTTTGGTGCTCATCACACCACTATTCTCATGCCGGCAGATGCCGCGACGGTGGCGGGGAAGATGGCTTGCGCCTCACGCACAAGCTGTGCGGGCGAGGGGTAACGCTTTGAGAAGTGCCCGATTATCAGTTTCTTAGCGTCGGCCTCGGCAGCCACGCGGGCTGCTACCTCGGCCGTTGAGTGCCCTCGGGCCTTGGCTTGCTTGCTGAGCTCGTGGCCGTAGGTGGCCTCATGGTACAACAGGTCAACCCCCCGCACGGCCTCGACAACGCGCCGGCTGTATGAGGTGTCGCCGGTGTAGGCGTATGCCACGGCCGGGTCGGCAGGGGTGGTAAGGGCGGCGTTGGGGACCACCGAGCCGTCAGGGCGTGTCCAATCGGCACCGGCGCGGATAGCCTGTCGTTGCCACGTGGGGATACCGAGGGCGTTGGCAACATCGCCACGCAGATGTCGACTTTTGGGTTTTTGCCGGAACACAAACCCCGTGGCCGGGGTGTCGGCGTGGTGTACCGGGAAGGTTTCAACCGTCAGTGAGGGTTCGTCAACAATGACACGGCTCTCACCGGGGGTTAGAATATCCCACTCAATCTGCAGCGGGATGTCATGGCCGATGGTGCGCAGAAGGGCGTCAAACAACTCGGCGCCTTTCTCAAAGATGTGCACCGTTATGGCCTCACGACTCTCTTGCAACCCCATTGATGACAACAGCCCGGGCAGGCCGAGGCAGTGGTCGCCGTGCAGGTGGGAGATGAATATGTGTCGCAGCCGATTGAAGGGCAGGCGCATCTTTCTGAACATGGTCTGGGCTCCCTCGCCACAGTCAATCATGTACAGGCTCTGGCGGTTCTCCAACACCTGGCAAGAGGTCAGCTGGCCAGGCACGGGTATGGCGGCGGCGCACCCCAATATGTTCAAAACCATGCCGCTGTCAGCCATCAATCCTCAGCGTTTTCGCGGGCTTTTTCCTCAGTTTTCTCGGCATCCTCAAGTCGGCGCATCTGCTCGTCATGCTGCTCGTATGCCTCGACAATGCGCTGTACAAGGGCATGACGCACGATGTCCTTCTTGCCAAAGTCAACCCGGCCGATTCCCTGCACACCCTTCAATATCTTCAGGGCCTGCATAAGTCCCGACGCGGTTGAACGCGGGAGGTCGATCTGGGTGGCGTCGCCGGTGATGATCATCTTGGCGTTCATGCCCAGACGTGTCAGGAACATCTTTATCTGCTGTGTGGTGGTGTTCTGGGCCTCGTCCAGCACAATCACGGCATCGTTGAGGGTGCGTCCGCGCATAAAGGCCAGGGGGGCGATCTGTATCACCTTGGTCTCCATATACTCCTTCAGCTTCATAGCCGGGATCATATCCTCAAGGGCATCATAGAGGGGCTGCAGGTAGGGGTCAATTTTGTCACGCATATCCCCGGGGAGGAAACCCAACTTCTCACCGGCCTCAACGGCGGGACGCGACAGGATAATCTTGCGCACCTCCTTGTTCTTCAATGCCCTGACAGCTAAGGCAATGGCGATGTAGGTCTTACCGGTACCTGCCGGCCCCAAGGCAAAAGTGAGGTCATTCTTTGCGAAGGTCTCCACCAAAAGTTGCTGGTTGGGGGTGCGTCCTTGTATGGGGCGCCCGGTGACGCCGTAGACTATCACATCATCACGCTTGAGGGTTGCGGGTGTTTGCCCGTGCACCGTGGCAAGGATTACATCCTCGTTAAGGGAGTTGTATTCAACAGCATGGTCCTCAAGTTTCTTGACCAGCTTCTCAAACCGCGATGTATCATGGTCATCCCCCAGAACCTTTATGACTTGACCCCGCGCCGTGATTCTCAGTTTGGGGAAAAGGTTCTTCAGCAATGACATATTTGCGTTGTTGATGCCATAGAAACTGACGGGATCAACACGGTCAATGATAATTACGCGTTCAATCATATAGGGGAAGTGTAATATAGACGTTATATATTTGGAACGCCCCCGGCCGTCATAAAGTTGGGAGGGTGGCGAAAGTGTATCCCTGCTCCTTAAGCCACGTCAGGGCCGCGGGGAGTGCATGCTCAAGGCGTGGCCATGCCTTGATGGAGTCATGGAATACAATAATGGAGCCGTTGCGGGCATATCGGCGCACAGTCTCGAAGCATCGTTCTGGGCTTAGTCGGCGGCTGTAGTCACGCGTGACGACATCATACATCACAATGTTGTAATGATGCTTGAGGGCAGCTGCCTGGGCCCAACGCATGATGCCGTGCGGCGGCCGGAAAAGGGTTGTCCCCAACAGCTCGTTGGCACGCGCAATGTCGCGCAGGTAGCGGCGCGTCCCCACCTTCATCCCCTGCAGGTGGTGCATGGTGTGGTTGCCCACGCAGTGACCGCGGCGCCGCACCTCCTCAAGCAGCTCGGGGTGCCGGCGCACATTGTCCCCGACCATGAAAAATGTGGCCTTGACCCCATGTTGGTCCAGGATATCCAGCACGCGCGGGGTAACCTCGGGCACCGGCCCGTCGTCAAAGGTTATGTACACGGTGGGCTGCAGACGCTTCAGGCGCCACACGGCCTCAGGGAAGAGCAACCTGTAGGCCAGTGGCGGCTGCTCAATCCACATTCCGCGTTGCAGTTTCTTCACGACTCGGCTTTTTTACGATTCGGGTTGTTCAGCAGGCTCTTCGCCGGCATCAGACTGCAGACCTTGCAACATCTCCTGCAGGTTCTGCAACAGGGGGCCGGTAGCAACCCCGGCGGCTGACAGTCGCTGAAGCACCTGCTCCATGCTGCCGCCGGTGTGGCCGTAGGCCAGGACAAGCTGCGGCAGGTAGGTCTGCGTGGCGTATATGTCAACCGAGGCAAGGGTGTTGAACTGCCGTGGGTTAAGGCTCTGTTGGTAACGTGCCATCTGCCCTACACGGTCAATCTCGCCAAGGAGAAGTGATTGTGCATGCTCCTTGAACTTAGCCGAGTTGGTGCGTGTCCCCAACTCCCAATACAAAGTGGCCACATCAAGGACCATCGGGATAGAGTAGGGTGACACCTTGGCGGGGAGTTTACGCTCCATCAGCTCAAGCAGATTGCCGGCCATCTTGAGTTTTCGGGTCTTTTGGGCCTGATCCCCGGTGGCTTCCGCGGCAGCGGCCTCCTCGATGAGGGCCTGGGCGGTCTCGATGATTGAGATGCGCATGGTGGATACCATACGGCGAACGGTCTCGTCGAGGTACAACCGGTCGGTGTTGGCGGCGTCCAATCCGCCCCAGCGATACTTCTCGGTGATGGTCTTGTAGGCGCGCTCTGTGTCAACGCGTATTGAGCCGGACTCAGGCAGCTGAGTGGCAAGGGGTGTGACCTCATAGGCCAACCCGGTGCGACGCATATACGGCTCAAGGTTGACGTACATATCGTTGGGAACCGTCACGGCAAAGTAGATGGGACGGTCCCACCCGTTGCGCATTGAGGTTGCCAGGATGTCGGTGGTGATAATCGAGTTGATGGGTGCGTATCCGCGGCCTTGATACAGGTCGGCAAGGATCTGATTCTGGGAAACGCCGGCCTCGGCGGGGGTAAGTCGGCCCTTTTCAACGGCTTTGTCAAGGTCAACGGGGATTGACAACAGGTGGTGACTGAGGGTGGGCTCGCCCTTGCTGCGGTAAAGGTTGTCAAGCACCTGATATGCATCTGCCGAGACGTTGGGAACAAGATTGTTGTCAAAGAAGGCAACCTGCATACGGTCATGGGCATACGCCTCAGAGGGGGCAAGCATCTTCAGCCCGGCGGCCTCGTAGCTGGGTTTCTTCATCATGTCGATGTACCAGGCGGCCGTCAGGTAGCTTTGGTTTACTACCTTGACGTCGGTGCGCACTCCCTCAACCTCCTGGGCATACCACAGGGGGAAGGTGTCGTTGTCTCCGTTGGTGAAGATAACGGCATTGGGTTCAAGGGAGTTCAGGTAGTTGAAGGCGAAGTCCCGCGCGGTGTAGCGGCCTGAACGGTCATGGTCATCCCACGTTTGGGACACCATTTGCAGGGGCACAAAAATTCCCATGGCCAGGGCAACCCAGCTTTGCCAGGGCACGGCGGTGATGCCGTCGGCATCCTCTTTTTCCTCGGTCTTCCCGGCTTTGTTCTGTTTTTTACCCTTGAACAGGTAGCTGAGCAGCGCCTTGAGGCCCGGCACGCCCAACCCTATCCAGATGGCGAAGGCATAGAAGGACCCGGCATAGGCATAGTCGCGCTCACGCGGCTGGCCCGGCGGCTGGTTCAGGTACAGAACGATGGCGATACCGGTCATGAAGAACAGGAAGAACACCACCCAAAATTGCTCAATACCACGCTTTGAGTGGAACGCCTGCCAGCACAACCCGATGATGCCCATCAGCAGCGGCAACATATAAAAGACGTTATGTCCCTTGTTGCCCTCACCCTCATCATACGGCAACAGGCTTTGGTCGCCGAGACGCGGATTGTCGATGAAGGGGATGCCGCTTATCCAGTTGCCATAGTTGGGTTGGCCCTCTCCCTGGATGTCGTTTTGTCGACCGGCAAAGTTCCACATAAAGTACCGCCAATACATCCAGTTGAGCTGATACTCTATAAAGTAGCGCAGGTTCTCGCCCACGGTGGGCTTTTTCATCAACTCGGTCTGTATGGTGTTGCCGTAGTCGTCAACCATCAGCGTTCCCTCGACATCATTCCCCTGCATGTTGGTCCAGTCAATATACCCCTGAGCACGTGATGAGTCATACATGCGGGGGAATACCATGTTCAGTTCAGGGGTGTATGTGATTTCGGTCTTTTTCCCGGTCTCAATATATTCATCGGGTTGCGAGGCATCGCTCTTCACAACCTTTCCATATTGCGTGGCGCCCTCTTTGGTGATGGCATGGCCCGTGGCATCATACACCGGTTTGGATGAGAACACCTGCCCGTAGAGCAAGGGACGCTCGCCATACTGCTCACGGTTGAGGTAGCTGGCCAGGTCGAAGACGTTGTCCGGGGCATTCTGATTCATGGGCGTGGAGGCTGACGACCTGATCAACAGCAGGGCGTAGCTTGAGTAGCCCACGAAGATCACCAACATGGATATCAGCGACAGGGACAACAGGCGCAAAGGAAGTTTCTTGCGCCAGAACATCCACACTACAACAGCAATCATCAACAGCACAATCAGCCACGTGGACATGCCCACCATCAGCACGCCGCTCAACAGTATGGGCAGCAATATGGCCACGCGCTGCACCACTGTGGTGTTGCGCTGCGGGGTGGCGTTGGCTCCCGAGATGGCGCTGTAAACGGCGTGGATTCCCCAGATAAATGAGGCTACAAGAACTGCGGCATATACCAAGGTGCCGGTGTTATAGGGGGTGTGCAGTCCGTTAACAAAGATCAGTTCGAACTGTTGGGCCATCTTCACGAACCCGGGAACCAGCCCGTAGAGTATCAACGCCACAACCACGGCCGAGATACACAGGGCAATAAGGGACCCCTTTGCGTTTGTGTCTTTGTATTTGGTGTAATAAATAACCAAGGCTACCGCCGGGATGCACAGCAGGTTGAGCAGGTGCACGGCAATGGAAACACCTATCACATAGGCTATCAGCAACAGATACCGGTCACTGCCGGGATTGTCGGCTCGGTTTTGCCACTTCAGAATCAGCCAGAAGACCAGAGCGGTACAGAATGAGGAGAAGGCATAGACCTCGCCCTCAACAGCCGAGAACCAGAAGGTATCGCTCCACGTGTAGGCCAATGCGCCGCACAGGCCGGCACCCATAATCAGCACCAGCTGGGGGAGGGTGACCACGGTGGCATCATCCCTAACCACAAGCCGCTTCACAAGATGCGTAACGGTCCAGAAAAGCAGCAGTATGGTGCCGGCTGATAACAGGGCCGACATGCAGTTGACGGCAACGGCTGCCTGTGTAATGTCTCCGGTGAAGTTAATGAAGAAGCGTGCGGCAAGCATAAAGATGGGGTTGCCCGGCGGGTGACCAATCTCAAGCTTGGCACCCTGCAAAATAAATTCAGGACAATCCCAGAAACTCGCGGTGGGCTCAATGGTGCACAGGTAGGTCACGGCGGCAACCACAAAGCACAGCCACCCCAAGGTGTTGTTTACAATGTTATACTTTCTCATCTTTTTCAATGTGATCTCCCCGTGGCAGGGCTCAATCCTAACAACAGGGATAGACAACCCGTGGTACAGGTTGTCAGGTTTATCGCGCAAAAATACAAACTTTTTCGGTAATTTTGCCACACAAAGCGTTATAATGCTGTATGACAAGCAAAGTAAAACCCAAAAAGGCCCTTGGCCAACATTTCCTTACCGATGTATCAATTGCGCGGCGGATTGCCGACACCCTGCAGGTGGCGCCCTCCCTGCCAGTGATTGAGGTGGGCCCGGGCATGGGCGTCCTGTCTCGGTGCCTGCTGGACAACGGGCATAAATTGCGCGTGGCCGAGGTTGACAATGAGTCTATTGAGTACCTCAAGAAACACTTCAGCGACCTGCCGTATGAGGATATCCTGAACCGGGATTTCCTGAAGCTTGATCTTAAAAATGTTTTCCCCGGGGCAGATAAAATAGCCGTCATCGGGAACTATCCATACAACATTTCATCGCAGATATTTTTCCATGTACTTGAGTATAAGGACATTGTGCAGGTCTGTTCAGGGATGTTGCAGAAGGAGGTCGCCGAGAGGCTGTGCGCCCCTCCGGGCACCAAGGCTCGCGGCATACTCAGTGTTCTGCTGCAGGCATGGTATGACGTTGAATACCTCTTTACCGTTGAACCGGGGGTCTTTAATCCGCCGCCCAAAGTCTACAGTGGCGTTATGCGCATGGTGCGCAACAATGTCACTGACCTTGGGGTTGATCCATCGCGATTTAAGACGGTGGTGAAGACTGCCTTTGCCCAGCGCCGCAAGCAATTGCGAAATTCCCTTAAGCCACTGTTCCCCAACGGGTTGCCGCAATCCGATTTGCTGACATTGCGCCCTGAGGACCTATCAGTGCAACAGTTTATCGAGCTTACGGCATTGTTGCCTTGACAAGGCGCCCCTATTTGTGCAAAGCGTTGTAGATTATTGAGGCCTTTGAGGGGCCTACAACATCGGCAATGGCGTCAAGATCGGCCTCACGTAACCGCTTGACACTACGAAACTTAGCCAACAGCGCTGTACGGGTCTTCTCGCCCACCCCCTTTATGGAGTCCAGTTCTGAGACAGTCTGCCCCTTTGAGCGGCGGTTTCGGTGATGGGTGATTCCAAAACGGTGGGCCTCGTCTCGCAACGCCTGCACAACACGCAGGCTCTCTGAGTTTTTGTCAATATACAGGGGCACACTGTCGCCGGGGAAATATATCTCCTCAAGTCGTTTGGCAATCCCGACAAGTGCAACTTGCCCGCGGATTCCGATTTCGTCAAACGCCTCAACCGCCGCGCTTAGCTGCCCCTTGCCACCATCAACAATCACGAGCTGGGGAAGGGATTGTCCCTCATTGAGCATTCGGGTGTATCGGCGGGTCAAGACCTCCTTCATTGATGCAAAATCATCTGGCCCCTCAACCGTCTTTATGTTGAAGTGGCGATAGTCCCTTTTTGCCGGTTTGCCGTCTCGGAAGACCACGCAACTGGCTACCGGATTGGTACCCTGGATGTTAGAGTTGTCAAAGCACTCTATATGGCGGGGTTCCTCGGTAAGGTGGAAGTCTGACTTCATCCTGGCCATGAGCCGGCGTGTGCGCTCACCGGGGTCGACCCGCTCAAGGGTCTTGAGTAAATCAACCTGTTGTTGGCGAGCATTTCTGCAACTTACCTCAAGCAACTTGGCCTTGTCGCCACGCTGGGGAATGGTGAATGTTACCCCTTCAAACTCTACATCAGGCAGTTCCTGTACAATCACTTCTTTATAGTCAGCGCCAATCTTCTCGGCAACCTCATTGAGGGCATATCCCAAAATGGTGGATAAGGACTCTTCCATAGCACGCTTGTAATGCAGTGTCAGTGATTTGACAACTGCCCCATGGCGCACGTGCATATAGTTGACCCACACGTCCTTATCATCCTCATGCAAACCGAAAACATCAACCTCGTCCATTGTCTGGCTCACAATGACACTCTTGGCTTGATAACGCTCAATCAGGTCGTACTTTACCTTTAATGACTGGGCCTCCTCAAAACGCATTTCCTCAGAGAGCTTCATCATTTCCTCGCGCAGAATTTGCAGAAGTTCAGCCGTGTCACCTCGCAAAATCTGTTTTACACGCTCAATATCCCGGCCATATTCCTCGGCTGAGACACGCCCGGTACAGGGCCCTTTGCAGCGGTGCATGTGGAAGTCGAGGCACAGCCGTCCTTTCCCTTTGCGTACGTAGTCTGGGGTGATGTCATGCCGGCAGGAGCGTATGGGATAGAGCTCATGAACGAGCTCCAATACTGCCTTGGCTACTGAGATATGGGTATATGGGCCGTAGAATTTTGAGCCGTCACGTATCTTTTGTCGCGTAAGGAACACCCGCGGAAATGTTTCGTTGGTAACGACAATCCATGGATAGGACTTGTCATCCTTCAGCAAAACGTTGTACTTCGGTTGATACTCCTTAATCATCGAGGCCTCGAGATTCAGGGCATCCTGCTCGGTTGGCACAACGATGTATGACATGTCGGCAATGGCACGCACCAACAGATTGGTGCGTAAGACATCATGCGTGCGGTTGAAGTATGATGACACACGTCGCTTAAGATTCTTGGCCTTACCGACGTATATCACCTTCCCGGTTGCGTCATAATATGTATACACACCCGGAGTGTCGGGTAATATTGCAACCTTATTGCGCAATTTTTCCGGTTTATTCTTCAGTTTGTTTCCCATAAATCCCGATTATTTCTCCCCTTGTTTTCCTAATGATATATTACACAACGGGCATTCCCCACAAAAATTGCAGATTAGCTACCGCTTATTATGCAAACGCATGGCACACCGCCATATCCGGGTACCATGCGCTTTGCAATAGAGGTTTTCTATTATCAATAAGCTATCAAGGTGGTCACCTCGGCATCTGCGGGGAGGTGTTCGCGACCATTCAGGGCAAGAATCTCAAGGATAAAGTTAATATACACCTTCTTAGGATTCATTGACTTTACAAGGTTGTAAGCAGCCTCCATGGTACCGCCGGTTGCCAATACATCGTCATGGATCACCACAATATCATCGGGAGTGATGGCGTCCTCATGTATCTCGATAACATCGTCGCCATACTCCTTGTGGAACGAAGCCTTTATGGTCTTTGCGGGCAACTTGCCGGGCTTGCGGCAAGGAACAAAGCCGGCACCGATTTCACGTGCCAGGATTGAGCCGCCAATAAAGCCCCTGCTTTCGATACCCACAACCTTGGTAATTCCACGGCCCTTGTAGAGTTTGGCAAGCTCGTCAGAGATTGTGGCCAGGGCCTGGGGGTCCTTGAATGCGGTGGTCAGGTCCTTAAAGATTACCCCCTTTACGGGGAAATCTACTACGTCGCGAATGCGTTCTTTTACGTATTCCATATATCTTTTTTATAGTTTATTTTCTTTTATCTTGTTTACTGTGTTTTTGATGGGTTTCCTGATAATATTAGGTTGACGGACAAAATGCATAATTGTTCCACGTGAAACAAATTTGAGCTATCTTCCTAACAATAAAAGAAGTACGTTGATGTCTGCAGGTGAGACACCGGGTATCCTTGAGGCCTGTCCGAGTGTGGCAGGACGCTGACGGGTGAGCTTTTGACGGGCCTCGGTTGACAGTGCCTTCATGCTTTCATAGTCGGCATCCGCAGGCAATTTCAGGCCCTCAAGCCTATGGAGTTTGTCAGCGTTCAGTTTCTCACGCTCAATGTACCCTTTATACTTTGTGCGAACCTCAACGGCCTCGGCAATCTCAGGGCCTAATGGTCCGGCTCCGAAATCATCAATAGCCTTTTGTACTGACGGGAAATACTGTTGCATCAGGGCTAATGTTACACCGGGACGGGTTAAGAGTTCAATGGCTTTTATACCTTGTCGTAAGGGTGAAGACCCTATCTCTGCCAACATATTATTTGCCTCATCAGGCCGAACAGTGATCTGCTGCAGTGTGTCGCTGAGTCTTTCTACCTGTTCATATTTTTGGGTAAATGAAGCCCACCGCTCGTCGTTAACCAGTCCTACCTTTCGGCCCACAGGGGTTAACCGCTCATCAGCGTTGTCCTGACGAAGCAGTATACGGTATTCAGCACGGGAGGTAAACATGCGGTATGGTTCATCAACGCCCTTAGTTACAAGGTCATCTATCAATACCCCGATATAGGCCTGATCGCGGTGCAGTGTCACCGGTTCATCACCATTGACAGCCCTGACGGCGTTTATACCGGCCATAAGTCCCTGCCCGGCAGCCTCCTCATATCCTGTAGTGCCATTTACCTGACCGGCTAAATATAGCCCCTCGACTACCTTTGATTCAAGACTGTGATGCAGTTGGGTGGGGTCAAAAAAGTCATATTCTATGGCATACCCGGGGCGGTAAATCTGAACATCCCTCAAGGCCGGAATGGTCTCCAAGGCCCGTATCTGAACATCGGCGGGAAGGGAACTTGAAAAACCATTCAGGTAAAACTCCTGGGTATCCTCCCCTTCCGGCTCCAGGAAAAGCTGGTGCTCGGTTTTGTCAGCAAAGGTAACGATCTTGGTCTCAATTGAGGGACAATATCTGGGACCGATACTCTTTATCCTTCCGTTATATAGCGGTGACAGCGGCAGGCCCTCTCGCAAGACGTCATGAGTCTCGGGATTGGTATAAAGGGTGTAACAACTGCGCTGTTTCAATCTGTTTTCAACGGGCGGGAGAAAAGAAAAGCGGTGGAAGTCGTCATCCCCCTTTTGCTCTTCAGTGAGAGAAAAGTCAACCGAGCGGCCATCAATCCTTACGGGCGTGCCGGTCTTCATTCGGCTGACGTTCACGCCTATCTCGGCAAGTTGTTCAGCTATCCCGACCGATGCGGGTTCTGAAATCCTGCCGCCGGGTGTCATTACGTCGCCGACATGCATCAGTCCGTTAAGGAATGTTCCGGCGGTGAGTATAACCTTTTTCGCGTTGAACACTATACCGTTTGCCGTAACCACCCCTTCTACCCTCTTTGAGTCGTCTATCTTAAGCCTCGTGACGGAATCCTGCCACAAGGACAGATTAGGGGTGTTCTCCAGAAACTTTCTCCATTGTGCACTGAAAGCCATGCGGTCACTCTGTGCACGCGGGCTCCACATAGCGGCACCTTTTGAGCGGTTCAGCATCCTGAACTGTATGGAGGTCATGTCGGTAACTATACCGGTAAGGCCGCCCAGTGCATCAATCTCGCGCACAATCTGTCCCTTGGCAATGCCTCCGATAGCGGGGTTGCAACTCATCTGCGCCAGCCGGTTGAGGTCCATGGTTATAAGGAGGGTGGATGCGCCCAACCGCGCAGCCGCATGGGCAGCCTCGCAGCCGGCATGGCCGCCACCAACCACAATAACATCAAAGTCAAAAATCATTGTCCTGTAATGATTTTAGCAGTGTAAGCGCCGCGTTTTCCTCGGCCTCCATAATCTCTCTTTCACCCGGGCCTTTGTCATTGATGCCACACAGGTGCAGAACGCCGTGGACAATCACACGCATCAGCTCCTCGCCCACCGAACAGTTGACAACTTGCTGAGCATTGGAACGGACGGTATCAACAGATATAAACATGGTGCCTGAAATACAACGTCCCAGGGTGTCATCAAACGTGATTATGTCTGTATAATAATTATGCCCGAGATACTTGTTGTTAACCTCAAGTATCTCGTCATCGTCTACAAAAATATACGTCAATCGGCCAAGCACGTGGTTGTGCATGCGGGCAACTTCAGCAAGCCATTTTTCAACCCTTGTCTTGTCAAACGCCAATTCGGGGTCTTGCACTTTGGCTATCCATTCCACTCGGGACATAGTAGTTCAGGTTACGTGCAAAAATACAAAAATCGGCAATTAGAACAAAATTTTTATAAAAATCTTCCCAGATCTTATTTTAATGCCTGGTCCGCACTTTTCTATCAGTTTTTTTAGAACATAATATTATGGCCTAAATACAATGATATATAGACATTTACGACAAAACAGGCCCACTGAGAGTAAAATATTTACGCAGAGCAAAGCCGTGGGTACAGTTTACCCACCTCACGACAAGCCTTACTTCTAAAATTTCGGGTTAATCAGTTATCGCCTCTGCGTTATACTTGCGCACGTATGGCCGAGGTGTAAGCAGCGCCCCGAGTTCCCACAGTATATAGATAGGCAGAAAGACCACCATCAAGGTAAACGGATCGCCGGTTGGTGTAATAACCGCCGCCAAAATCAGCAGAACCACAATTGCATGTCGCCGATACTTGGTGAACATGTCACGCTTCACTACCCCGGCCTTCCCCAATAGCCATGCCAGCACCGGCAACTCAAAGACAATTCCCATCACCAGAATCAACATGTAGAAATTGTCCATGTATGAGTCCAGACTGATTTGGTTCTCAATAGTCCCCGATAATTGGTATTCTGCCAAAAACCGTAAAGTAATGGGGAAAACAAGGCAGTAGCCAACAAGCACCCCCAAGTAAAACATTATGTTGCCGAAGACAAAAACGCTTCCCACGTTTTTACGTTCACCCTTATACAGGGCCGGTGCCACAAAAAGCCACACAAAATACAGCAAGAAAGGGAAAGCCAGCACCAGAGCACACCACAGTGAAGAGGTAATGTGTACAAAAAACTGTGATGCAAGGTTAATATTAATAAGGTGTACATCAAATCCGCTGTCGGCAGCCAGATTGGGCATCAAAGGATTCCCTGACGAAATATTCCCCAACCAACGGTATAAAAAGAAATCCCCCCGACCGGGGGCAAGTATAACATTGTCAAAGAGCCACGGCATCACCGTAAACAACCCGATGGCAAAGAGGCATAACACCGCGGCCGAGCGCAAAAACATACTGCGCAGGGCATCGATATGTCCCCAAATTGACATCTTGTCAAGGCTCTCCTTCTCCACGTTTGTCCTATCCAAAGAAATACTGTCGGGAAGCAGTATGTTACTTCTCCCCGCGCCTTCAACGGTTGATTACTCAGACAAAATTATTTGGAGTCGGTGTCTACCGGGTCCTCCTTCGTGATCTCGTTTTGGACCTCGTTCAATCCCTTTTTAAAAGAGGTGACACCACGGCCCAGACCACGCATGAGTTCCGGAATCTTTTTGCCCCCGAAAAGAAGCAGAATCACCAGAACTATAAGAAGAATCTCGGTTGTACCAAGGTTTAAAAAAACAAGTGGCATATTCACAAATATTTGGTATGCAATTAGTGAAGTCAAAATTAGTAAAAAAAATTGTAACTTTGCGGCAGAAAACCAAAAAAATTAAATTAATGAAAGCATTAGTGTTCCCGGGCCAGGGAGCCCAATTTCCGGGAATGGGCAAGGATTTATACGATACCAATCCGGTTGCCCGGGAAATGTTTGACAAAGCCAATGAGATACTTGGTTTCAACATAACGGACATAATGTTCAACGGCACGGAAGAGGACCTGCGCCAAACCAAGGTTACGCAGCCGGCAGTGTTCCTGCACTCAGTTGTCCTCGCTGCCACAGGCGATGAACAGCCCGATATGACCGCCGGCCACTCACTGGGTGAGTTCTCAGCGCTTGTTGCCGCCGGGGCCCTGAGTTTTGAAGACGGTCTGCGCCTGGTGTCGGCCCGTGCACGCGCCATGCAAAAAGCCTGCGAGGCCCGGCCCTCAACCATGGCAGCTATTATTGCCCTGCCTGATGAGAAGGTTGAAGAGGTGTGCGCCTCAATACCCGGGGTGGTGGTTGCCGCAAACTACAACTGCCCGGGGCAGATAGTAATAAGTGGAGAAATCGAGGCCGTGAACGCTGCATGCGAGGCCCTCAAGGCTGCCGGCGCTAAACGTGCTCTGCCGCTGAAGGTTGGCGGCGCTTTCCACTCACCGCTGATGGAACCGGCACGCGTTGAACTTGCTGAAGCCATCGAGAACACCGAGTTTAAAACCCCGCGTGTGCCGGTGTACCAAAACGTAGATGCTAAACCGCACACCGACCCCGCTGAGATAAAGGCTAACCTGGTTGCTCAACTTACCGCCCCCGTGCGCTGGACAAAAACAGTGCAGAACATGATTGCCGATGGTGCCACAGAGTTTGTTGAGTTAGGCCCGGGCAAGGTATTACAAGGCTTGGTAACAAAGATTAACCGCGATGTTGCTGTCTCAGGCCGACAATAATCCCTGAATGTCAACTAACACAGCGGGACCACCACCAAACCGGGTTGTCCCGCTGTATTTTTAATTTTCAATTATATTTATTTGATTGATTATTAAATTTTTAATTCTGAAAATATACAATGGCTTCTGATGATAATTCAAAAATATTGACCACCCTTGGCAACGGTATGCCGGTGGTAAGCCGCCACATCCCCGGGTGCCCCCTTGAGGTGTGTGGTATTGCTATCAATGCCGGAAGCCGTGATGAGTCACCACGCCAACAAGGGCTGGCACACTTTGTTGAACATACCATATTTAAAGGCACAAAAAAGAGAAAGTCATGGGCCATAAACAGCCGCATGGAAACTGTTGGTGGTGAACTCAACGCCTATACCTCAAAGGAGGAGACTTTTATTTACACCATCGCTCCCAAGGGATGCTGCGAAAGAGCCGTTGAGCTGTTGGCCGATTTGGTTTGCAACCCCGTTTTCCCCGAGTCTGAGATAGAAAAGGAACGCGAGGTGGTGCTTGAAGAACTTGCTGCCAGCCTTGACAATCCCTCAGACTGTATCTTTGACGAATTTGAGAAAATAGCATACGCCGACACCTCGGCCGCACATAATATTTTAGGCACCCCACAAACTATAAAAGGCTTCACTGGCAATGACTGTAGAACCTGGGTTGATGAAATGTATTCTCCAGGGCAAATGCTCTTCTTCCATGTCGGTGACAGCAAACCTGACCGTATGTTGCGCCTCACCGAAAAATACTTTGCTACCCTGCAGCGTATCAACAAAGCCCGTACCCTAAGGGAAAAAGTGGCTGAACAGATAACCTTTAATGAAAGCATAAACCATAATAATCATCAGGCTACCTGCCTTATGGGCATCAGAATCCCCGGGCTGCAGGCGCCTGACCGTGCTAAAATGGCTCTGCTTACTAATATCTTGGGTGGACCGGGTGCTAACTCACTTCTGAATCTGCAGCTGCGCGAGAAACGCGGGTGGGTATACTCTGTTGACGCCTCCACCTCACTCCTCTCAAATATGGGTTTGCTCAATATCTACTTCGGGTGCGACCCTGAATACCTTACCAAGTGCCGTAAGGCAGTCTCCAACATTATCGCACGGTTGCAGAATATCCCCTTTTCAAACCGTGCTCTTTCGTTGGCCAAGAGACAGTTCCTTGGACAGATCACGGTAGCCTCAGTCAATCCCGTTGAAGATATTCTCGGGGAGGCACGCTTGCTTTTGCACCGACTTCAGCCCCTGACGCAAGATGTGCTGAGAAAACATCTTGATGCAATTAAACCCATTGATTTTCAGGAATTAGCTTCAGCTTGGACCGATGTCTCCACCCTTACAATTTTGTAAAGTGCCTACGTAAAATTAATGTTGATAACTATGCAGAAAATTGTAGATAACCTATCAATAACCTCTATCAAAAAGAAGATGAAATGTCAACAATTTTCAGCACCAAAAATTATCTATAATTTACTGATAAGTTATTGTACACTCAGCGGGCCCCATTGTTAATAAAATTTCCAAAGAATTTATTAACTTTGCAGCAATTGCGCATAATGTTAATAACTCAACTAACAGCATGAAATACAGTTTCTTAGATTGTCAACATTATGTCAATAACCATATCCTCGACATCAATAACTTAAAAAAGCAAGTAAATGGCAAAAAAGTTATTGAACTTATTGACACCTATTCTTCTTCTTATTGAATTAATTGTATAAATATTTTTAAAATAAAATTTTAATAGAATAAAAAGAAAGGGTGTTGATAACCCCCCAAGAAATATACCTTTTGAAAAAATAGTAACAATGAGATACGACCATAAAGAAATAGAGCAACGCTGGCAGAAACAGTGGAAAGAAAATAATATCTACCACACCGAGGTAGACAAGGCGCGTCCAAAATTCTATGTATTGGACATGTTTCCTTACCCCTCAGGTGCAGGCCTTCATGTTGGTCATCCATTGGGCTATATAGCAAGTGATATCATAGCGCGATATAAACGTCAACAGGGATTCAATGTGTTGCACCCAATGGGGTATGATGCCTATGGACTCCCCGCCGAGCAATATGCTATTGAAACCGGACAGCACCCTGAGGTAACCACCCGCACCAACATTGCGCGCTATCGCAGTCAGCTTGACAAAATAGGATTTTGTTTTGATTGGGACCGGGAGGTACGCACCTGCGACCCCGAGTACTACAAGTGGACACAATGGGCATTTATCAAGATGTTCAACTCATGGTATGACAATACCATGAAGAAAGCGCGCCCCATTGCTGAACTTGAAGAGTACCTGTCGCAACATGGAACGGCCGGCCTCAATGCAGCCTGTGGCGAAGAAAAGGAATATACTGCCCAGCAGTGGAACGCGTTGAGTGAGAAAGAGCGTAGCGAGGCCCTGATGAACTGGCGTTTGGCCTACCGTGGAAGCACCATGGTGAACTGGTGTCCCGCATTGGGAACTGTCTTGGCCAACGATGAGGTTAGTGAGGGGGTATCGGTGCGCGGTGGACACCCGGTTGAGCAAAAACTTATGCAACAGTGGTGCCTGAGGGTATCGGCATACGCCGAGCGCCTTCTCGAGGGGTTGGATACATTGCAATGGACCGATTCACTGAAAGAGACACAACGCAACTGGATTGGGAAAAGTGAAGGCGCACAAATGCGTTTCCCAGTGAAAGACAGTGACGTAGAACTGGAGATATTTACTACAAGAGCCGACACAATCTTCGGAGTTACTTTTATGGTGTTAGCACCTGAAAGTGAATACGTTAATGAAATTACCACCCCTGACAGGAAAGCTGCCGTTGAAGAGTATCTGCAGGCCACGCGCCACAAGACAGAGCGTGAGAGGATGATTGACAAAAAGGTGAGCGGTGTCTTCACCGGTGCATACGCTATAAATCCCCTCACCGGCAAAGAGATACCCGTCTGGGTGAGCGACTATGTTTTGGCAGGGTACGGTACCGGAGCCATTATGGCGGTGCCGGCACATGACAGCAGGGACTGGGCATTTGCCAAAAAATTTGATTTGCCCATAATACCTTTGATAGAAGGTGCAGACGTCACTGAGGGAAGTTTTGATGCCAAGGAGGGGGTAATGATCAACTCAAAAGGGCCAAAACTCACTCTGGACGGCCTTACCGTAAAAGAGGCTATCGCAAAAACCAAAAAGTTTATTGAAGAGGAGGGTATAGGCAAGGTAAAGGTCAATTACCGTTTGAGGGACGCCATCTTCAGCCGCCAAAGGTATTGGGGTGAGCCTTTCCCCGTATACTATAAGGATGGAATACCCGAGGTGCTGGATATGACAAAGCTGCCCCTGCAGCTGCCTGAGGTAGACCAATACAGGCCCACCGAGAGCGGTGAACCCCCTCTTGGCAGGGCTAAAGATTGGCATACTGCTGAGGGATACCCCCTTGAACTGTGCACAATGCCGGGGTTTGCAGGCTCCTCAGCCTATTATCTGCGATACATGGATCCTCATAACCGGGAAGCATTGGTGTCAAAGGATGCTAACGATTATTGGCGCAATGTTGACCTCTACGTCGGGGGGTCTGAGCATGCTACCGGCCACCTCATATACTCACGTTTCTGGAATAAATTCCTTTATGACCTCGGGGTGGTTTGTGAACAGGAACCCTTCAAGAAACTTGTAAACCAGGGAATGATACAGGGAAGAACCAGCTTTGTATACCGCATTCCCGGCACCGATACATTTGTGACGCGTGAGAAAGCCGAGGCCGCCGGTGCAGTGCCTATACGCGTGGATATCTCCTTAGTAAAGAACGATGTTCTGGATACCGAGGGCTTCAAGGCATGGCGCCCTGACTTTGCCAATGCTGAGTTTGTATACGGTGACGACGGCAAGTATCATTGTGGATGGGCTATCGAAAAGATGTCCAAGACCAAATATAATGTTGTCAATCCTGATGATATTGTTGACAAGTACGGGGCTGACACATTGCGTATGTACGAGATGTTCCTTGGGCCGCTTGACCAGTCAAAACCCTGGGATACCAACGGTATTGACGGTGTAAACCGATTCCTCAAAAAACTTTGGGGATTGTTCTGGAAAGAGGATATCCTGTTGGTTGACGAGAAAGAGCCTGATGCAGACTCGCTGCGTGCAGTGCACACATTGGTAAAAAAAGTGACTGAAGATATTGAAAACTTCAGCTTCAACACCTCTGTGGCCGCGTTCATGATATGTGTAAATGAGCTCACCAAAGCCGGTTGCCATAACCGCGAGCTCCTCAGCATGGTGTTGAGGTGTCTGGCACCGTTTGCTCCACACATTAGTGAGGAACTGTGGCACAACGCACTGGGTGAAAAGAGCAGTATAATTGATGCCCCGTGGCCGGAGTATGATGAAAAATATATGAAGCAGCAATCGGTAAAGATGGCCGTTGCCTTCAATGGCAAAACCCGTTTTACAATGGAGGTTGCCGCTGATGCCACCGCCGATCAAGCCCGCGAACAGGCCTTGGCCGACCAACAGGCTTCCAAGTGGCTCGAAGGCAAGGAGGTCAAAAAAGTGATTGTGGTTCCGGGTAAGATAGTTAACATAATAATTGGATAACGAAAAAAGCAGCGCAATAAAACCCCCTATTATAGCGTTATAACCTCGCATGAAACCACGTATAGTTTTCGCAACCAACAACCTACACAAGCTTGAGGAAGTGCGCCGCATAGCCGGCGATGCACTTGAAGTGCTCTCTCTTGAGCAAGCGGGTGTGCGGCAGGAGTTGATTGAGGACTCCCCCACTCTACGTGGTAACGCTATGCAAAAGGCCTTGCAGGTTAAGCAGTTAACCGGGATGGATTGCTTTGCCGATGATACCGGTCTTGAGGTAGAGGTCCTCAATGGCGCTCCCGGCGTACATTCAGCCCGCTATGCTCCCGGTAAAGGCCATGACTCAGTGGCAAACATGCAGCTTTTGCTAAAAAACATGCAGGGTTGCGAAAATCGCTCGGCACGCTTCGTTACGTGGATAGCCCTGTTGCAAGGTGACAAGGAGCCTCAGTTTTTTGAGGGAGAAGTGCGTGGCACAATCACACAGCAGCCGTCAGGAAACGACGGATTTGGATATGACCCCATATTCCTGCCCGAAGGGTCAGAGCTGACCTTTGCCCAGATGAGTCCAAGCGAGAAAAATGCCATTTCTCACCGCGGACGCGCCACAGCGGCCTTGATGCAGTACCTGTTAATGCAGAAATAAATACCCGAAACAAAGGAAAAACATATTGAACATGATAAAGAAACATATAATACTTTTGCTGGCTTTCCTGGCGGGTTTTTTCCCGGCGGTAGCCCAGCAGGCCACCGGGAGCTGGCAATTGTTTGAACTGTACGCCGGCAATCCGACATCAATTATTCCCAGCAACAATGGCCCGGCTTATATATTGAGTGGGGGTCGTTTGTATGGGTATGACCTCAAGAATGAGGAGTTTATTGACTACTTCGGCAGCCTCAACGGGTCTAATATCAGCTTCTACCAATACAATCCCGAGGGTGGTTACCTTTTGGTTGTGTACGGAAACTCAAACATGGATGTCATCTATGATGACGGCACTATCGTTAACCTGCCTGACATCAAGGATGCTGTTGTTGATTATACCAAGGAAATCAACGGGGCTGACTTTAAGGGTAACAGCATGTATGTGGCAACCTCGTTCGGCGTGGTTGAGTATGACATGAAGAAACGTGTTGTCAAGCAATCAGGTATCTATGGAAAGAATGTCCAGGACATTGCCATTATGGGTAATTATCTGGTTATTATCATAGATAACCAAATGTACTATACATCACTTGACAAGCGGTTGAATCGCTTTGAAAATTTTGTGATGGACGATACTGAAAAAGTATACTTCACGGAGATGCGTGCCATCCCCGGCAGTCAATATATGATAACCCGCACCGAGAAGAGTGGAATACGTATTTACGGGTCAAACAGTGAGGGGAAACCCGAAATGCTTACCGGTGGATACTTCCCCAACAATCAACAGTTGATGTCGGGCCGAGGTGCCGTTTATTTTGTGTCAAACGACAAATTGGTAAAAGCTGATAAGGAGGGAAATGCAGCAGCAATCCTTACTCTTCCATCCAACATATCATCCGCAACCATCGGTTGTTCCAAAGGGCTTGAGCAAGTATGGGCCGGAAACTCCGATGGTGTATCATGTTACAATTTTACAAACACGGTATCCCCTACCCTGCTTTGTCAAAATGTAAAACCTGGGAATTCCATGGTTACAGAGCGAGTAACATTCTTTGCCCCTTCAGCTGACGGCAACATACTGTATATGGCCAATATGGGTCCTTGGTATCGTAATCCCGGTGGCTATGAAGCAAGCAAAGAGGGTAATGGATGTAATATGACAGTTGACCGATACTCAGGGGGTAACTTTACAGATGCCTCAGCAAGAGCAAAGGGAACAGGTGTTACCAGTGCTGTTCCTGTTAATGCTCCCGCATCTATAACAGTAGATCCAAACGACCCTGAAATATTCTATGCCGGTTCAAGGTATGGATATATGGTTAAAGTAAAGGATGGGGTTGCTATAGAGGCCTTAACAGGAAAACAAATCGGTAGGAGTGATTTTCGAGTATACGGTTTAGAGTTTGATCCTGAAGGAAACTTGTTGTTAGGCGTATCAGACTACAATTCAGTAAAAGCAGATCGTAAGGTTTTACACCTAATTCCTAAGGATAAGCTTGCAAAAGGTCTAAATAATATTACAGCAGAAGATATATTATCTTTTCCCACTCCTGATAATTCATTCAATTTTGAGGGAGTACTAAAATACTTCAAAAAGTGTGATTTAATTTTTGCATCTTCTGCTACAACAGAAACAGGTCTTATTGTATATGATTTAAATAAGACTCCTACTAATACTGTAGATGATAATTACAGTGTAATAAAGAAACTAATAGATACTGAGGGAAACTCAATAAGTTGCGGTACCGTCAAGGGATTTGCTGAGGACAAAGATGGCAAATTATGGTTTGTCAATAATAGCGGTGTCTTTGTATTGGATAATCCGCGTGATGCGCTTTCAAGTTCTGTACGTTGGCGTCGTCCTAAGGTTCCACGTAATGACGGCACAAACTTTGCTGACTATTTGCTTGATGGTGTTATGTGTATCAATATTTCAATTGATGGACAAAATCGTAAGTGGATTGCTACCAAAGGAGCCGGTGTATACTTTGTTTCGGCTGACGGTACCGAGATTCTCGCTAATTACAATACCACAAACTCACCATTAGGGACTGATGATATTAATAATATCTATGCTGACCCCAAGACAAACTTAGTATATATTGGTACCAATGCCGGATTATATTGCTTTGCTTCGGACTCATCGGCACCTGCTGACGACTACTCAGGGGTCTATGCCTATCCTAACCCTGTGCGTCCCGACTTCTCAGGGTGGATTACCATCGCCGGACTGATGGATAACTCCCTTGTTAAGATTGTTGACTCAGGTATGAATGTGGTTTACCAAGGAAAATCTCAGGGCGGAATGATGACTTGGGATGGTTGCAACCACTCAGGTAGCCGAGTAAAGAGCGGGGTATACTATGTAATGGCCTCACAAAACGCCAACGGTTCAGATTCTGCAATAGTTACCAAGATATTAATACTCAATTGATGGAGAACTCGCTGAGGTATCGTGACGAGAGGGACCGTGCCCATGGCGTGGCCGGTGCTGTGATAGGCATTTGTGCCTATGACGGTGAGCGTTTACTCATTTCCGTTAATCTTGACTCAGACCCCGGCGAGTCTCTTGAACTTAAGGAGCATTTCTACCTCAAGGATAACAGCGGATTATATGTTTCCGGGGCTTGGAGGCGTTTAGTCAGCCACTACCGTCTTGCCATGGCCATGTGCATAGGTGACCTGCTTTGTCGCCGTATTGTGGGTGACAATGCCCAAGTCAGCGAACGTGAGCACTCAATGCTAAAAGAGGCTGTCCTCGAGCCCTATGAGGAGTGTGCGCTTGAGCAGTATGAGGCGTCAAACCTTTTTGAAAACTGCTTCAATAATCTTGAGGAGATTTTTCAAGATCCCATTTTTTCCCACTCCTTGTCTCATTTCGTTGAGCATCTGCAGCGAGCGCGTTCCATGTCCCGATATGAGATTATCGAACATCTTAGGGGGATGCTTTCCTGATAATACCTATGAGGGTAGCTGTTGTTGTCCCGGCATATAATGTTGCACCCTATATTGGCCAATGTCTGCAAAGCATCATTGACCAGGAATATAGGGATTTGCAAATTATTGTAGTGGACGACGGCTCAACCGACGATACTGCAGCAATAGTTGATAAATATGCTGAGCAGGATTCTCGAATCAAAGTAATCCATCAAGAGAATTCCGGTCAATCTGTTGCTCGAAACAACGCCTTGAAACTCGTCACTGCACCCCTTATTACAATGGTTGATGGTGATGATATGTTATTACCCGGCACTATCTCTGTTTGGGTACATGCTCTTGAAGAAAATCCCACGTATGATATTGTACTGAGTTATTATACAAATAATCAGCACTCTATTTATAAAAGATTTGAACCGAAACCTTGGACTCGGTTATCAGGAAAGGAGTGTCTGGCATCAATGTTGTATCGGAAGAAGAATTTCGTAATGACCCCCTGGGGTTGCCTTATGCGTTCTCATTTATGGAAAGAGATAGTGTTTCCGGCTGGAAAAATTTATGAGGACCTTGCAACCATGTGGCGCATATATTTAAAAAGTTCCGGTATATTATTTACCTCTACTCCGGCTTATTTTTACAGACAACGACCAAACAGTGCTATGACGACATTTAATCATGCTCGATTTGATGTCCTTGATATTAGTACAGCTTTGGTTGCCGAGATGCGCGGGGGGGACCCACGGCTTTTGGCTGCAGCGCAGGACAGAGTGTTCTCGGCAGCGTGCAATATTTTGGGACATCTGCAAATAAACGGGATGAGGAACTCAGCTGAGGCTGACCGCTGCTGGGACCTTATATGCCGTGGGCGCAGACAAGCTTTGCGTGACAGTAATTCCCGTCTGCGCAACCGCATTGTGGCGCTGATGTCACCCGTCTTGGGTAAAAACAATACGGCACGTATCTTGGCTCGTTTTGTTGAATGACTGCCCCTGTCACAGTGTTTATCCGCAAATTAAAAAAATTTGGTTAGCATATAAAAACTTACTATTTTTGCCCCTGTACCCGCAAGAGGTGGGTATTTTTTCATTGAGAACCAACAAGAAGCCCCTGCGGTTATGGCGTGGGCTTCGGTTTTTTAACTCTCTATTTCTTAAAAACTTAACTAATCAGGATTAATCCCATAGAAAAATGGCTATCACATACATGACCCGTGAAGGGTACAAGAAAAAAATGGAGGAAATCGCCTACCTTGAGTCGGTTGAGCGTCCCCGCGCATCTGCCGCAATAGCCGAGGCACGTGACAAGGGCGATTTGTCTGAGAACTCAGAATACGATGCTGCCAAAGAGGCCCAGGGCATGCTTGAGATGAAAATTGCAAAACTCAAGGACCTGGTGGCAAACTGCCGCATCATTGATGAAAGCAAACTCAACAATGAGGAGGTACAGATACTGAACCGCGTTAAAATCAAAAACCTTGATAACGGTATGGTGATGGAATATACCATTGTCGCCGATAGCGAGGCTAACATGCGCGAGAAAAAGATCGGCTCGTCCACCCCTATGGCAAAAGGCCTGCTCGGCCACAAGCTCAATGAGACAGTTGAGATAAAAGTGCCCGCCGGTCTGATGCGTTTTGAGATTGTTGAAATTTCATACTGACCACCTCAAAAACCGATAACATGCCAAGCATATTCAGCAAAATCGTTGCCGGGGAAATCCCCTGCCATAAAGTTGCCGAGACCGATAAGTACCTGGCCTTCCTTGACATCAACCCCGTGGCTCCCGGGCACGTACTGTGCATTCCCAAACATGAGGTTGACTATATCTTTGACCTTGATGACGAAGAATATCTCGGGCTGATGGCTTTCGCAAAGAAAGTCGCTCAGGGGCTAAAGCATGCCGTTCCCTGCCGCAAGGTTGGTGTAACCGTCCTGGGGCTTGAGGTTCCCCATGCACACGTGCACCTTGTGCCCATGCGCACCGAGGCTGACATGGACTTCCACCACAAGAGCAACCCCTCGGCCGACGAACTTGCTGCCATGGCAAAGAAAATCAGCGAGAGAATACAACTCTAAGCGAGTAGGGTAGGGAAGCCCCCAAAGCTAACCCTCAGCATGTTTACAACTTTGGTTTCACACTAAAATTTGAGGCTGTGCAGTAATTCAGTTTACCGCACAGCTCTCGCTGTTTTATGACCGGGGTAGTATCGAAAACCTAAATCCGGAAAGAAATATTTAAAGGATAATCTTTATATGAAACGTGTTTATTTTTCTGTGCTGTCAATGTTTATTATGTTGATAGCTAATGCTCAGTTGAATCTCGGAAATATTTTGAACGGCCTTGGTGGTAAATCAGGTAGCGATAGTTCTGTCACAAATGCCATATCAGGTATTGTAGGCAATCTGTTATCCACTGACAAGCTTTCTTTATCAGATATAACAGGAAGCTGGAGTTATGTTGAGCCGGCGGTTTGCTTCAAAAGCGAAAACCTGTTACAAAAAGCCGGCGGTGCTGCTGCGGCTTCAACCATAAAAGAAAAACTTGCACCATACTACAAAATGTCAGGCTTGGATAAGGTACAACTGACTGTTAATCCTGACAGTACTTTTGTAATGAAAGTTAGCAAGATGACGTTAAAGGGTACTGTACGCATCCTCAACGATGAGGAAAGCCAAAGTAACTTAGAGTTTGATTTTGCAGCCCTCGGGAAAATCAATCTCGGGAAAATCAATGCTTATGTCGTTGTAAATAAGGTCAATAACTCCATGGACCTTATGTTTGATGTTTCCAAATTGGTAACCATAGCCGAGAAAGTAAGCGTAGTTGCTAAAAGCAGTGCAATCACAACAGCTGTTAATCTCCTCAAAAGTTATGACGGAGTATGTGCCGGTTTCAAAATGTCAAAATCAAAATGATTTAAGAGCAGATTACTGATTTCGTAGTTAAAACTCATTCCGGCCTCAGAGGGTTAAAGGCTCACCATTACCCTCTGGGGCCAAACTTTTTTGCCAAAAACCAAAAACGTCAATGGTTTAGGCTGATTAGTGCTGATTAGGGAGTGGATATTTGCGTATTTCGGGATAATGCGCTATCTTTGACCGGAGAACTGTTGTCCCGATAATAATTTTTACCTAATACTATGAAAACTAAACAATTATTGCTGGGGGACGAAGCATTGGCGCTGGGTGCGCTCTATGCCGGACTGTCCGGAGCGTATGCTTATCCGGGTACCCCCTCCACCGAAATTCTTGAATTTATACAGGGTTCTGCTTTGGCACGTGAGCGTGGCATACACTCACGTTGGTCTTCAAATGAAAAAACAGCTGTTGAGGAGGCTCTTGGTATGTCCTTCTGTGGCAAACGTGCTATCACAGCCATGAAGCATGTCGGTGTCAATGTCGCTGCCGACCCCTTGGTGAACTCAGCAATGACGGGTGCCAACGGCGGTCTCATTGTTGTTGCTGCCGATGACCCCTCGATGCACTCATCACAAAACGAGCAAGACTCTCGTTTTTATGCCGATTTTGCCCTGCTGCCTTGTCTGGAACCCTCAAACCAGCAAGAGTGCTATGACATGGCACGTTACGGCTTTGAGCTCTCAGAGAAGTACGGTATCCCCGTGATGACCCGCCTGGTAACGCGTCTCAGCCACAGCCG
This sequence comes from uncultured Bacteroides sp., assembly GCA_964391735.1. Taxonomy (GTDB): domain Bacteria; phylum Bacteroidota; class Bacteroidia; order Bacteroidales; family Muribaculaceae; genus CAG-1031. The sequence continues at coordinate 43,709 of CAYMNF010000006.1, forward strand.
TGCTGTTGTCGAGACCGACAAGGAACCGATGCAGGAGAATCCTCTGCACTATCCTGAAAAGGCCCGTCAATGGGTTTTGATGCCCGTGAACTCACGCCGTCGTTACACCGAGCTGATCAAGGACTTTGAGGCATTGCAGCATGCCTCAGAGCAATCCCCGTTCAACGCCTATACCACCGGCAAGGAGAAACGCCTGGGCGTTATCGTCAGCGGTATCGCGCACAACTATTACCGTGAGGTTGCCGGCACAGACAGCCCCTTCCCCACAGTTAAGATTTCGCAGTATCCGCTTCCCGTCAAAATGATTGACAAGCTGATAGATGAGTGTGATGCCATCCTCGTTATTGAGGAGGGGCAACCCTTTATCGAGCCTAAGATACGCGGCCTTTTAAACCGCACCCCCAAGCCTGTATACGGCAAACTGTCAGGCGAACTGCCCCGCACCGGCGAGCTGACCCCTGACATCATCCGCAACACCCTGCACGCACTTGTTCCCGATGTTATCGGCGAGGTCAATACCGGGCAGAGCGTACCCGAGTTGGTAGCTCCGCGTCCCCCGGCATTGTGCCAGGGTTGCAGCCACCGTGATATCTATGCCGCCCTCAATGAGGTTCTTGAAGGCTATCCCTCACCCAAGGTATTCGGTGATATAGGTTGCTATACCTTGGGATATCTGAAGCCCTTCAACGCCATTGACACATGTGTTGATATGGGCGCATCCATCACCATGGCCAAGGGTGCAGCTGATGCCGGCCAGCACCCCTCGGTTGCCATTATCGGTGACTCAACATTCACACACTCAGGCATGACCGGCCTGTTGGATGCTGTAAACGAGGATACCCCCATGACGGTGATTATCAGCGACAACCTCACCACAGGTATGACCGGTGGTCAAGACTCACAGGGCACCGGCAAGCTTGAGCAGATTTGTCTGGGTCTTGGTGTTGCTCCCGAGCATGTTGTCACCGTTGATGCCCACCCGCGCAACCATGCCGAGATGGTTGACCTGGTGCGTCGTGAGATCGAGTACAAAGGCCTGTCAGTTATTATCTCGCGCCGCGAGTGCATCCAGACAGCTCGCCGTCACGCCAAGGCCAAGGCCTGAGCTCACCAATTCTTAGTTCTCTGATAACAATAACCAAAAAGAATATTACTGATATGAAATCAGACATCATACTGGCCGGTGTCGGCGGACAAGGCATTTTGTCAATCGCCACCATCTTAGGGGCTGCCGCCCTTGAGGATAATCTGTATCTGAAGCAAGCCGAGGTACACGGCATGAGCCAGCGTGGCGGTGATGTGCAGTCATGCCTGCGCCTGTCCTCCGAGCCGATTCACAGTGACCTTATCCCCCTGGGCGGGGCTGACTTCATTGTCTCTCTTGAACCCATGGAGGCTTTGCGCTATGTCCCCTTCCTCAAAGACGGGGGGTGGGTAGTCACCAATACTGTCCCCTTTGTTAACATCGAGGCCTATCCCGACCCCGAGATGCTTGACAAGGAGTTAAAGAAGATTCCCCACGTGATAGCGTTTGACATGGATGCCGTTGCCAAGAAGGTTGCCACGGCACGTTCATCGAACATGGTGCTTCTGGGTGCTCTTGCCGCCAACCTGCCTATCCCGGCTGACAAAATCGAGGCCGCTATCCAGAAAGTATTCGGGCGCAAGGGCCAGGAGATTGTCAACGCCAATGTGGCTGCTTTCCGTGCCGGATTGGCCGAGGCCCGCAAATAACAAACCATTTTCGCAAAAAATATCCTGATACCACATGTTTCCTATTGACAGAGAGGGGTTGCAGCGTGAGATGCAACGTATGATGATCGAGGAGATTTCCGAGGCAACCATACGCCAGATTTCGGCCTTGGGAGAGGCCCTGGAGGCGACTGCCGGTGAACCGATGGTACACCTGGAAATGGGTAATCCCGGGCTGCCGGCTGAGGAGATTGGCATTGACGCCCAATGTGCCGCCCTGCGTATGGGCGTCCCGGCAAAATATCCCAATGTTATGGGGTTGCCGCCGTTGAAGAAGGCCGCCTCAGCCTTCCTGAAGGCCTTTGTTGACATTGACGTGCCCGCCGACACCATTATCCCCACCGTCGGGTCAATGCAGGGGTCATTTACCCTTGAGCTGCTGATGGCCCAGCGCCTCCCTGAGCGCGACACCATCCTCTTCATCAACCCCGGATTCCCGGCTCAGCGCCATCAAGCCAAGGTGTTGGGAATCAATCAGCGTTCTTTTGATATCTATAACTACCGTGGCGAGGCTTTGCGCCAAAAACTCGAGGAGGAGTTGGCCGACAACCGCGTCACGGCCATGATATACTCCAACCCCAACAACCCGGCATGGTTCAACCTAACCGATGAGGAGTTGAGGATTATCGGCGATGCCGCCACGCGCCACGATGTCATTGTCCTTGAGGATATGGCATATATGGGCATGGACTTCCGCGTTAACCAGGGTGTCCCCGGTGAGCCTCCCTTCGTGCCCAGCGTTGCAAAGTACACCGACAACTTTATTGTTCTGCTCTCAGGCAGTAAAATATTCAGCTACGCAGGTGAGCGCATAGCCGTTATGTGCTTCTCGCCCACGGTTTATCACCGTCAGTATCAATTCCTTAAGGAGTTCTACGGGATGCCGGCGTTGGGAGATGCCTACGTCTTCGGCGTGTTGTACACCGCCTCGTCGGGTGTCAGCCACTCTGCCCAATATGCTATGGCCGCCATGCTGCAGGCTGCTGCCGAGGGTAATCTCAACTTCGTTGACCACTGCCACGAGTATGCCGCCCGCGCCGCTAAGGCTAAAAAGCTGTTCACCGATGCAGGCTTCAGTCTGGTGTATGAATTGGACGGTGACCGTCCCATCAGTGACGGTTTCTTCTTCACAATGGGATACCCGGGTCTGACGGGTGCCGAGCTGCAGGCTGAGTTGTTGCGGTATGGCATTGCCGCCATCTCCCTGCCGTCAACCGGCTCTGAGCAGGAGGGTGTGCGTATAACCGTTTCCCTGCTCTCATCCCCAGAGGATTTCGAGCGCCTGGGTGCTCGCCTCAATGCATTTAAGAAAGACCACGCTATTGACTGAAATAACCATGGCTAAATATGTATCTGCCGATGAGGCCGTAAAACTGGTAAGGGACAACGATAACGTCTTTATACAAGGTTCTACCTCAATCCCCGAGGTCCTGTGTGAGGCCATTGCCCGCCGTGCCCCCGAGTTGCATAATGTCACCCTGGCATCAGCCTTCTGCGTTGCCAAAGGGCCGGCTCCCTATTGCACCGAGAGTTGCAAGGACGCCTTCTATGTTGAGTCGTTCTTCATGAGCAACAACATACGCAAATGGGTTGAGGAGGGTAACGGCTCAATCATCCCCCGTTTTTTGGGTGAGGTGCCTGAGCTGTTCCGCGACGGTACATGGCCCGTAGATGTGGCTTTCCTCAACTGCTCAATGCCTGACAAGGATGGTAACGTAAGTTTTGGCGTATCGGCTGACCTGGCTTTCTCAGCCCAGGAAACCGCGCGCACCATCATTGCCCAAATCAACCCGCACATGCCCTTCAGCTATGGCGATGCCGTGATTCCCCTGAGCAAGATTGATGCTGCCGTAATGGTTGACGAACCCCTCGTAGAGGTTCCCACGGCTGTTCCCACGCCCCAGGAGATTGCCATCGGTAATGCCATTGCCGAGCACATCCCCGACGGTGCCACCCTGCAGATCGGGGTGGGGGGCATCCCCAATGCCGTCATCCGTGCGCTTGCCAACCACAAGCATTTAGGGTTACACACCGAGGCTATGACCGATGGCGTGCTGCCCCTGATTGAGAGCGGGGTAATTGACAACAGCCAGAAGAAGATTCTCCCCGGCAAGTCGGTTGCCTCTTTGGCCCTGGGCAGTCGCCGGTTGTATGACTTTATGGACTACAATCCCGACATCATTATACGTGATGTCGCCTGGACAAACGACCCGGCCATCATTCGGCAGAACCCCAAGGTTGTGTCAATCAACAGCTGCCTTGAGGTTGACCTCACCGGCCAGATTTGCGCCGACTCTATAGGCGAGCGCATATTCTCAGGTGTGGGTGGACAACATGACTTTGTTTACGGCTCATCGCGCTCAGAGGGTGGCCAGTCCTTCCTGGCCATGTTGGCTGAGACACGCCACGGCCACAGCAAAATCAAGGCCCTGCTCACCGCCGGTGCCGGTGTGGTGACAACCCGTTTCCAGACCAACTGGCTCGTGACTGAGTACGGTGCTGTGAACCTGCGCGGCAAGGACCTGGCAGAGCGTGCACGCCTGCTCATTTCAATAGCCGCTCCCCAATTCCGTGAGGAGCTTGACCGTGAGGCACGTCGTCGCTTCGGCCGCGCCTACACTCGTCTCTTCACCCCCGTCGGCCAATAAAGATTTTTAATAACTAAAAGGGCGAGGAACAGGTATTTAGCCTAATTCCTCGCCCTTGATTTTTTTGGGGTCAGGGATTTATTTCTCTGAAAACTCCTTAAAGGCATCCATAATGATTGTAGGGCGGCGATTGTCAAAGGCCCCTAACTTGTAGCCGTCAAGGGTAGCGTCGGCCTCCGGGGCCCAATACCAGACGCCGCGGCATGCACCGTCGGTTTCATTGGCAAAGACATTGAGAGCACGTTCCATAAACGCCTTGCCGGGGACCGGCTTTGTGGCATCCACGCCGATTTCCGTCACCATAATATCTGTGCCATACTTCTTTTTCAGGTCCTTGATGTTGCGCACGGCACGTTCCAAGAGCTCATCCTCGCTCTTTACCTTGCCGTCCTTCATGCTCCAGTACGGGTAGATGCTCATGCCTATCATGTCCCACTTGGCGCCATTTTGCTTCAGGTCATCAAACACGCGGTTATACAGGGGCTCGTCAAAACCGTTGTCAAGGTGCACAATTACCTGTGCATCGGGGTAGACACTCTTCACAGCATCATACCCGGCTTGGGTAAGGCCCGCATACTGGGCGGCATTCTGCTCGCATTGTCCCACCGGCCACAAGAAACCGTGGGTAGTCTCGTTGCCGACTTGTACCCAGGGCACATCCACTCCGCGGCTACGCAGCATCTGCAATGTGGCCGCCGTGTGCTCAGCCAGGGCCCCTTTCATCTGCTCGTATGACATGTTTTCCCACCGGCGGGGGATATTCTGTTTCTGCGGGTCGGCCCACCAGTCGCTGTAATGGAAGTCCACCATCACCGGCAGCCCGGCTTCCTTGGCCCTCTCGGCCATTGCCAGCACGTCAAGCGGTGAACAGAACCCGCCGGTAGAGTCCGGTGCCACCCAAACACGCAGGCGCACCCCGTTGATGCCATAGTCCTTCATCAGGCGGTACAGGTCGGTCTCCTCACCCTCGGTGTTGAAAAACTTCACCCCGCGGGCTTCAGAACTCGACACTCCCGAAATGTCGGCTCCAAGAGCGAAATCATCACTTTGCGCCCAGGCTGAAATCATCGGCACGGCAGCGGCTATCAAAGTCGCCAAAAATTTTATTCTCATCACAAAAGTCAGTTTTGGTTTCCTGACAAATATAGGTATCTGCCCTCTATTATGCAACGCCAACCACCTTGACGT
>CAYMNF010000007.1:0-45275 GCA_964391735.1 uncultured Bacteroides sp.
TTTCTTGGTGAAAATTCAGGCATAGGTTGCAAGGATGCAAAAAACTTCATATCTTTGCAGCGCTTTTAGGGGGAAATATATCCCTTTTAAGCACTGAACAATACATAATCACTTAAACTTCAAACCATTATCATCGAATGGCAACAAAAATCAGGCTCCAACGCCACGGACGCAAAAACCATGCGTTCTATCCCATTGTCATCGCCGATAGCAGGGCGCCACGTGATGGCAAATTTATTGAAAGGATAGGTTCATACGACCCGAATACCAATCCTGCTACAATAAGTTTGGATTTCGACCGTGCTTTGTATTGGCTCTCAGTGGGCGCTCAACCCACCGACACTGTACGTAACATCCTTTCTGCCGAGGGAGTTCTGTTGATGAAACACCTCCTTGGCGGTGTTAAGAAAGGTGCTTTTGACGAGGCCGAGGCTACCCGCCGTTTTGAGGCTTGGAAAGCCCAGAAGGCTACCAAGGCTGAGGCTCTGAAATCAGCCGCTGCTACCAAGAAGGCTGCTGACGCTAAGGCTCGTCTCGAACATGAGCAGGAAGTAAACAAGGCTAAGGCTGAGGCCGTGGCTAAGAAGAAAGCTGACCTCCTCGCCGCTCAGGCTGCCGAGGCCGCTACCGAAACCGCTGAGGAAGCTCCTGCTGAAGAAGCACCCGCCGAATAATCTCAGAAATCTTCAATCACACAACAGGGGGCTGCAGCCGTAGTGACTGCAGCCCCCTCAGTTGTTTTAGTGGTTAACGTGCTTGGGCTATTTCGTCGAGCTCAAGCCAGCGCATTTAGGGCGCCTTCAAGTTGTAGTCGTGAAAACCCCCACGACTATGTCGGGGCATTACTATGCGTATTTGTTGGGTGAAAGTTGCTTTATTTTTGCTTATCTTTGTTGGTGTTAAGATAATATGTCATTCATCAGTTACAACACTGGTGAATGAACAAAAAAAAGTATCTGAGCGCGTATGAAAAGAATAATCCCCCTTCTGATACTATTGTTGGTGGGCTGTGGCGACGCATTCCCTCAGGGCCAAATCACGCGCCCCGGCAAACAAACCTCCGCCCCGGCCAAGCCCAAGCCCGGCAAACTAAGCAAGTCCCAAGCCCAAAAGAGCAAGCCCAAAATCCACATTGAAAGACAAATTGACGGAATAAAATATAGTCTACAAAGTTCCTCCTTGACATGTGAGGTGATTGGGGGCGATTATTCAGGTGATATTATAATCCCTGAATTTGTATCCTTTAATGATTCTGTATATAAAGTCACACAAATTGCCAAGGAGGCTTTTGCAGGCTGCCATGATTTGACCTCGGTGACTATCCCTAATTCCGTAACAACAATTGGAAGTTGGGCTTTTCAGAGTTGTAGCCGTCTTAACTCGGTAATTATACCCAATTCTGTTACTGAAATCTGTGAATATGCTTTCTTTGGGTGTAACTTTCTAATGTCGATTACTATCTCCAATTCTGTTACAAAAATCGGTAGTGGAACTTTTCAGAGCTGTAGCCAGCTGATGTCCTTGACTATACCCAATTCGGTTACTGAAATAGATAGTGATGCTTTCGCAGGGTGTAGAAGCCTTACCTCGTTGACAATCCCTAATTCGGTTATTGAAATCGGTAGTTTGGCTTTCTACGATTGTCAAGCGCTTGTGAATCTCCAATTTGAGACAGGGAATAACGAGATAAGTATATCAAAGAGCGCTTTTGAGAAGACCCCTGTTGAAAATAAAATTGAGGAGTTAGTAAAGGGGAAAAGGGTGTTGAGAATGTTTTAAGGGTGTTAAGGATTATGCCGGCATACGTGCGTCTCAAAATTGCTACGCCGATACGGTGCGTTGACGTGTGGTGTTAGCGTGCTTGGGCTATTTCGTCGAGTTCAAGCCAGCGCATCTCGGCGGCATCCAGAAGGTCGCATACCTCGCTGTATCGCTGGCTTTTCTGGGAAATATCCTCAGCTGAGGCGCCCGACGCAAATAACGCCTCAAGCTCGGTTTTCTCAGCCGTAAGTCGTTCTATCTCTGCGGGCAGGCTCTCGAGTTCCTTCTTTTGTGCCCAGGTCAGCCGCGGCTTGTTCTCGCGCGGAAGGCGTGTGTCTCCCTTGGCGGTTTTGGCGGTGCGCTCAGGTTGTTGGGATGCAAACTCGCGATACTCGGTGTAGGTGCCCGGGAAGTCCTTTACTCGCCCTTCCCCCTCCATCACAAACAGGTGGTCAACGATATTGTCAAGAAAATACCGGTCATGGCTTACGACTATCAGGCACCCTTTAAACTCCCGCAAGTATTCCTCAAGCACCCCCAATGTGACGATGTCAAGGTCGTTGGTTGGCTCGTCAAGAATCAAAAAGTTTGGACGTCGCATCAGCACCGTGGCAAGGTACAGGCGACAGCGTTCACCACCACTCAGGGTGCTGATGTATTTTTGCTGGTCGGCGGGGGTGAAGAGGAATCGCGTCAAAAACTGCATCGGCGACAATGATACCCCGTCTCCGGGACGGATATCCTCGGCAATGGCGGTCACTGCATCAATAACCCTTTGGTCCGGGTCAAACTCTATGCCGCTTTGTGAGTAATACCCAAACCTCACGGTCTCACCAACCTCAAAATGCCCGGCATCGGGGGTAACCAACCCCTGCAACATCTTTATAAAGGTTGACTTGCCGACTCCGTTTGGCCCAATAATCCCAACCTTGTCATATCTGGCAAAGGTGTAGTTGAAGTCGCGCAACACACATTTATCACCAAAACTTTTTGTGACGTTGTGGGCAGTGAAGATTTTTGAGCCTATGTAGTCTGCCTTAACCAACCCCGGGTCAATATTCCCGCCGCGGGGCTTGCCAAGCTCACGTTTTCGCTCGGTCAGGTCATGGTATGCATCTATCCTGAATTTCGCTTTCCCGGCGCGGGCCTGCGGTTGACGGCTCATCCAGTCCTGTTCCTTGCGCAATATGTTTTTGATCTTGGACAGTTCGGCATCCATGGCCTCGATACGTTCAGCCCTCCGCCTCAGGTATTCGTTGTAGTTACCTTTCACCGAGAACAGTCGGGAGTTGTCCATCTCAATGATGCGTGTACACACCCGGTCAAGAAAATACCGGTCATGTGTCACCATCAGCAGGGTGGCCCGCGCTTTCCCCAACCATTTTTCTAGCTTCTCAACAGTCTCAATATCAAGGTGGTTGGTGGGCTCGTCAAGAATAATCAGCTGTGGGTCTGACGCAATTAGGGCGGCAAGGGCAATGCGTTTTCGTTCCCCGCCGCTCAGTGGGGTGGTGATGGCCTCGGCATCCTCCAGCCCCATCTGGTGCAGATAGCGCCTCAGCTTTTCATCCACATCCTCGTCATGGTGAGCATTGGTGAGCACAAGCAGCCGCCGAGCAGCTTCAAAAACGGTGACATCGTCGGGGATATCCGGCGTTTGGGGCAGATAGCCCACCCGCAGGTCTCGACGGGGAACTACTGTCCCGCTGTCCGCAGAAATACGCCCTGCCAATATCTCGAGCAGAGTACTTTTCCCGGTGCCGTTTTTGGCTATAAGTCCTACCTTTTCACCCTCTTCAAGGCCAAAGGACACATCGCGGAACAGCGCCCGGCCGTCACCAACCGTCTTGGTGAGGTTCTCAACTTGCAATACCGATGCCATCAGTCAAGCTTCAATACTGCCAGGAATGCTTTTTGCGGGACCTCAACCGACCCGATTTTCTTCATGCGTTTTTTACCCGCCTTCTGCTTCTCGAGCAGTTTGCGTTTACGTGATATATCACCGCCATAGCACTTGGCCGTCACATCTTTACGCACCGCCTTGATGGTCTCGCGGGCAATAATCTTTGTGCCGATGGCCGCTTGGATGGCTATGTCAAACTGTTGGCGCGGTATCAGCTCTTTCAGCTTCTCGCACATGCGCCGACCGAAGGTCACTGCATTGTCGACGTGCGTCAGCGTTGACAGGGCGTCAACACTCTCGCCGTTGAGCAGGATGTCTAACTTGATAAGTTTTGATTCTCTGAAGTCGTGGATGTGATAGTCAAATGACGCATATCCTTTTGAGATTGACTTCAATTTGTCATAGAAATCAATAACAATCTCACCTAAGGGGATGTCAAATGTCAGTTCAGTGCGGTTGCCGCTAATGTAGTCCTGCTTCAGGAATATGCCGCGTTTACCCAGGCACAGGGTCATAATGGGCCCGATAAAGTCGGCGGTGGTGATTATCTGGGCACGGATATAGGGTTCCTCGATATGGTCGATGAGTGTGGGGTCAGGCAGCCCCGAGGGGTTGTGTACCTCGGTGACATTCCCTTTTTTGTCATAAACGTTATAACTTACGTTGGGAACCGTAGTGATGACATCCATGCCGAACTCGCGGCCAAGACGCTCCTGCACAATCTCCATGTGCAGCAGTCCCAAAAATCCGCAGCGAAAACCAAAACCCAACGCCGCCGATGACTCGGGCTGGAAAGTCAGTGAGGCATCGTTGAGCTGCAGCTTCTCAAGCGATGTGCGCAGGTTCTCAAAGTCCTCGGTCTCAATGGGGTACACACCGGCAAAGACCATAGGTTTGACCTCCTCAAACCCCTCGATGGCTTTGGCACAGGGACGCGCAACATGTGTTATGGTGTCGCCAACGCGTACCTCTTTTGATGATTTTATACCAGAGATTATGTACCCCACGTTCCCCGCTGACAGTTCTTTGCGCGGGTCCATGTCAAGATGCAGCACGCCGATTTCGTCAGCATAATACTCCTTCTCGGTTGCGACAAATTTTACATGGTCGCCGGTGCGCAGGGTCCCGTTAACGATCTTGTAGTAGGCTATAATGCCGCGGAAGGGGTTGAAGACCGAGTCAAAGATCAGGGCCTGCAACGGTGCCTCCGGGTCACCCTCCGGTGCCGGGATGCGCTCGATGATGGCACGTAAAATGTCGTCAACACCCATGCCGGTTTTACCGCTGGCGCGGATAATCTCCTCACGTTTGCATCCCAACAGGTCTACAATCTGGTCCTCAACCTCATCGGGGTTGGCACTCTCAAGGTCACATTTGTTGATGACAGGGATAATCTCAAGGTTATTGTCAATGGCCATGTACAGGTTTGAGATTGTCTGGGCCTGGATACCTTGAGTGGCATCCACAATAAGCAGTGCTCCCTCGCAGGCGGCTATTGAGCGTGACACTTCATACGAAAAGTCAACGTGCCCCGGGGTGTCAATAAGGTTCAGGGTATATCGTTCGCCATCAAGGGGATACTCCATCTGTATGGCATGGCTCTTGATGGTTATGCCGCGCTCGCGTTCAAGGTCCATGTCATCTAATACCTGGGCCTCCATATCCTTGCCGGTGACGGTATTGGTGCGTTCAAGCAGGCGGTCGGCAAGCGTTGACTTGCCATGGTCAATATGCGCTATTATGCAAAAATTCCTTATCCTTTTCATCTTATGTGCAAAGATACTACTTTATTGCGAAATATTATTAACTTTGCGCTTGGAGTGGCTTAAATGTCACCCGTGTTATCATTATTTACCCCGAGCTTATGAAAACAACATTCCGTTATTTGTTCACACTTTTGGTTGTGGCACTAACCTTGGCGTCATGTTCCAAGAAGAAAAATTCAGCCCTTGAGGTTATCCCTGAGGATTTCCAGGTGGTTATGAACATCCAGCTCAACAAGATTGATACCGCCGCCGCTGAGGTCCTCAACACTTTGCTCAGTGCCCAGCAGCGTCAATTGCTTGCTGACCTCGGCGAGGCGTTGGCCCTTGACAACACTGTCTTGGGTATCAAAAGCATGACCGACCAGGAGGACCTCGGCAAGATTATTCTTGCAATACCCGTAAAGGATGAGGCTGCTTTGTCAAAGGCTTTTGACGGATCAAAAACCAAAAACGGCTTTAAGATTCTTACCTCTACTCAGGGTATTTCTCTGGCTGTGAAGGACAACATCGCTTATTGTATCTCAGAGCAAGACCTGCAGAAGCAATTGCACTTTATCCAGGAATGCCTTGAGGACTGTGATGAGGACGGTTCAATGGCTAAGGTCAAAGCCGCTTTTGAGGCTTTTGCCGGCAGTGAGGATGTCCTTACCTCTATTTTCAAAAGTGATGCAATAGGTCAAAAGGACAAGCAGCATGGAGGCCACCCCATGTCTATCTTCAAGGTACGTATCAAGGACAAAAACACCATCGACTTCAACGGATACGCTGTATATCCCGACGGGACACGCTTCAAAATGGAGCAACCCCTGGTTAACCTCTCACCCGAGGCGTTGAAGTATGCCGGTGCCGACCCCATGATGACATTAGCACTGGGTATCCCCGGCAATTTCAACTGGAAGAAAACCCTCAAGCAAATCAATGAGGCCCTTGAGGAGGTCAATAAAAACCTCCAAATTTCTCAGGCTGATATGCTTTTGTATCAGCAATTCCTCAGCAACATTGACGGTACGGTTCTGGTAAGCATAAGTATGAACGGCGACCTTGAGAACACCATCAACACCCGTCCCAACCTTTCATTCATTATGCAATGCAAGCCCGGGACCGAGGGCGCTGTCCTTAATATGATTAAAGTGGCTGCCCAAAAGTCACAGGGTATCGACCTTAAGCTGAATCCCGATCTCACACCTACCGAAAATAATGTTTTAGGGATACCCGTCTATTTTGGTGCTTTGGATGGTATGGTGATTCTGTCCACCACAGCTCCGCAGCAGTATGACAATAACCTGCCGGAGATCTTCAAGGGCAAGCAATTGGGCTATGTCTGGAATATTCCCGACCTGTCAAAACTGGTACCCGCCCTTGATACGCGCATGAACTTTACCGCCGTAATGGAGGGTGATGAGGTGACCGGCAGTTTCAGCTGTCTTGACAAGCCCATTGTTGATGTGCTGAAGTCCATCGTCTCAATGGTGGCAATCTGACCCTCCCGGGCATTAGTAATGCAAAAAATCGAATCCATAACGCTGCGTCAGCTCCTGCCCCACGTTTTCAGGGGCAGCGAGCATGAGGCACCCGTCAAGTTCAGCAACGTCTGGCTCGCTGACATCGAGTTTCAGCGAGGTAACTTCTACCTCATCGAGGCAGAAAGCGGGGCCGGTAAGTCATCCCTGTGCAGCTATATATACGGCCTGAGGCATGATTACAATGGCACGATATTGTTCAACGGGCATGACACTGCCGCCTATGACATTGACCGGTGGTGTGCGTTGCGGCGCCGGCATCTTGCCTATCTACCCCAGGAGATGCATCTGTTCCCTGAGCTGACGGCTTTTGAAAATGTTGAACTGAAGAATAAACTAACAGGTTATAAATCAGAGTCTCAAATACGAAAAATGTTTGAGCGACTTGGTGTATCGGACCGCGCTGACCGTCTCGCCGCAAAACTCTCGGTGGGTCAACAGCAAAGGGTAGCCGTGATACGTGCACTGTGCCAACCCTTTGATTTCTTGCTGATTGACGAACCCGTCAGCCACCTTGACGACAAGTCCAACGCCGCTGTGGCTGCTCTTGTCAACGAGGAGGCTCGTGCCCAGGGGGCTGCTGTTATCGCCACATCCGTGGGTAATCATATCCAACTTCCTGATATGCAAAGTTTTCGCCTATGACACTCATCAATCGACTGCTGCGCAAAAATGTCTCCCCGGGACAGATTATCGGGTATGCCGCGGCCACATTGGTGGGTCTGGCAATCATCCTCACGGCTATTCAGTTTTATGTTGATATCACAACTGCCTCTGACGAGGATGGCGGCTTTGTGTCGGCTGACTATCTCATTATCTCAAAAAAGGTATCGGGGTGGGGGACTGTTACCGGGAAACAGGTTGAGTTCTCAGACCGGGAAATCGAGGATTTACGTGCCCGGCCCTGGGTACAGTCTTTGGCTCCCTTCACCCAGGCCGCTTTTGATGTCAGCGCATCGGTGTCAATGGGTGGCCGCGGTCTACACACTGCTATGTTCTTTGAGGCCATACCTGATGAGTACTTTGACGTTAAGCCCCGGGGTTGGAACTATGACCCGGCCACATCTACCGAGGTGCCTATTATCATCTCAAAAGATTATCTGTCGCTGTACAACTTCGGATTCGCTCCCACGCGGGGAATGCCGCAGATTTCAGAGAATTTAGTAACTAAGATTCCTTTGACAATATCGGTCAGTGGAAACGGCCGGCAGCAGAGCCTCACCGGGCGAGTAGTCGGGTTTTCATCGCGCCTCAACACCATAGCCGTCCCCAAAAGTTTCCTGGATTATGCCAATGAGGCATTCGCATCCACCGCTCCCAAAGCCCCCAGCCGGCTTATCGTAAAGCTGAAAAGTGTCGGTGACCCGGACGCTATGGAGTATATGCAGGAGCACGGCTATGAGATTGCCGGTGACAAGTCAGACAACGGGCGTGCCAACTTCTTTCTGCGGTTGGTAACATCTATTGTGGTGGGTATCGGCATCGTCATTGCAATCCTGGCATTCTTTATATTGGTGTTGAGCATTTGGCTGGTACTGCAGAAGAATCGTGAGAAGATACGCGGCCTTGTTGAGTTGGGCTACTCCCCGGCACAGGTTGCACGGCCCTATTGCCGGTTGGTGATGCTTGTCAACCTCATTGTCCTCTTTCTTGCCCTGACGGTGGCTATTGGTGCCCATTTTGTTTGGGCCGGCAGCCTTGACCGGTTAGGGCTCAGTGTTGGGCCGGTGTGGGTAACGGTGGGCATCGGCATACTATTGGTTGTCGCAATCACGGTTTTACACCTTGTTATTATACGTCGCAAGGTTCGGGCTGCCGCTCGTTGAGGGTTGGCCGACCCCTTAGCCCGTTTGCCAGTTTAAGCAAAAGGCCGTACTTTTGTAAAAATAAACGAGCAAGACCACTCAACTTTGTTTGATGAGACAACTGCACACACACTATGATGTTATAGTAATCGGGGGAGGGGCCACCGGGGCCGGTACCGCCCGTGACTGTGCGTTGCGTGGTCTCAAGGTGTTGCTTGTCGAGCGGTTTGACTTCACCGCCGGGGCCACCGGGCGCAACCACGGGCTGCTGCATAGCGGTGCCCGCTACGCCGTCAATGACCCTGAAAGTGCCCGTGAATGCATTGTCGAGAATAATATCCTCAGGCGCATTGCACGACACTGTGTCGAGGACACGGGCGGCCTGTTCATTACCCTCCCCGAGGATGACCTTGACTATCAAAAAAAGTTTATCGACAGCTGCAACGCCTCTGGCATTGAGGCTGTGGCAATTGACCCTGAGGAGGCCCGGCGCATTGAGCCTGCAGTCAACCCCGACCTTATAGGCGCGGTGAAGGTCCCCGACTGTGCCATTGACCCGTTTCGCCTGACAACGGCTAACGTTATTGATGCTCGCCGCCACGGGGCCGATGTCCTTACGTATCATGAGGTTGTGGGATTTATCCGCTCGGGAAACCGCATCGAGGGGGTGATTATGCGCAACCGTCATACCGGCGAGGAGGTGCGGGCAACGGCCAACATCGTCATCAATGCCGGCGGTATATGGGGTCACCTGTTAGCCGAAAAAGCCGGGGTAAATATCTCAATGGTTCCCGCCAAGGGTGCCCTCCTTATCTTCGGACACCGCGTGAACAACACCGTCATAAACCGGTGCCGCAAACCCTCAAATGCCGATATATTGGTCCCCGGCGACTCAATATGCCTGATTGGTACAACCAGCGACAAAATCGGGTTTGATGAGATAGATAACATGGACGTAACCCCCCGTGAGGTTGACCAACTTATCACCGAGGGGATGAAACTTTCCCCCAAGCTGAAAAATACACGCATATTGCGCGCCTTTGCCGGGGTGCGTCCTCTTGTGGCTGATGATAGCGACCCGACGGGCCGCTCGGTGAGCCGTGGCATTGTGTGTCTGGACCATGCCAAACGTGACGGGCTTGAGGGCTTAATCTCAATTACCGGCGGCAAGCTGACTACTTACAGGCAGATGGCTGAGGACGCCACTGATATGGCATGCCGCAAGTTGGGTGTCAATGCCACATGCCAAACGGCTGACCTGCCTTTGCCGGGTTCCGATTCGCCGGCTGAGGAGGAGGAATATGACAAACACAAGCATCCGCTGCGTGCCCACACCATCAACCTTGGGGTGGGGGGTGAGCCGGGTGTCTTGGCTGCCGAAGAAAGGCACGGGTTGATGGCTGAGGAAATCCCCTTGGGCGACTATGTCGATGACCAACTGGTGTGCGAATGTGAGCAGGTGACGGTCGGTGAGGTTAAGTTTGCTATGGACCGCCTGAACGTGCGTAATATGGTAAACCTCAGGCGTCGCACTCGTCTGGGGATGGGTACTTGCCAGGGCCAGCTATGTGCCTGCCGCGCTGCCGGGATGCTTGACCGAAGCCTTAAGTGCACCGAACGCTCTCTCAGCGAGCTCGTCAGCTTTGTCAATGAACGCTGGAAAGGGATGCGTCCCGTGGGGTGGGGACCCACCGTGCGCGAGATTCAATTCACCGCATGGCAATATATCGGTATCGCCGGCCTTGACGAATTTATACAATGGCGGGACGGTGAGAAACAGCCCTGATAACGACCTTTTGTGAGATGAAGTTTGACACTGTCATAATGGGGGGAGGACTTGCCGGGTTAACGGCCGGCATTCGGTTGCAACAGGCCGGACAACGCACGGCAATCGTGTCGACCGGCAAGAGTGCGTTGCACTTCTGTTGTGGCTCATTGGACCTGCTTGGATATACATCCGGGCTCGCGCGTCGGCCGGTTACCGACCCCTACCACGCGCTCGCTCAGCTGCCGGAACATCACCCGTATTCAATTCTTGGCCCGGAGAAAGTCAAGAAGTTAGCGGCCGAGAGCGAGTCGCTGTTGCGTGAGGCCGGGATAACACTCGCCGGGTCATCTGATAAGAATCATTGGCGAACAACTGTTACCGGTGCTTTCAAGCCGGCGTGGCTGTCCCTTGAGGGTTTTGCCACGGTTGGTGACCCTGCTCAACTTGCCGGGAAAAACATTGCCTTGGTGGGAATAAAGGGGTATCTTGATTTTTACCCTAAATTCCTGGCTTACGGCCTTGAACGGCTTGGTGCTGTTGTCAGCATCGGTGAGGTGTATGTCCCCCGCTTCAACAAGTTGCGCACAATGCGGGCCGCCGTGATGTCGCGCATGTTGCACGGTGAGGGGATTGCTGAGCTTGCTGAAGCTATTGACCGCGCTGCCCCGGCCGGTGCTGACAGTATTTGGTTCCCCGCCATAGTGGGAGGGGAGGGGATGCAAGACGCAACGCAGCTGCGGACGTTGGTCAGCAAACCGTTATTCTATGTTCCCACCATGGGCAGCTCTGTCCCGGGGATACGTATGCAGATTTCCCTCATTAACCGGTACAAACAGCTTGGGGGAACAATGTTGCAGGGTGACACCGTGCGCCACGCATATTTTAATAATGATGAAACAAGGGTGGTGGCTATGCGCACCAACAATCTTGGTGATGACACTCTGCAGGCCGAAAACTTCATCTTTGCCGCCGGCAGTTTCTTCAGTGGTGGCTTGAGGGCTTTCCCTGACCGTATCGAGGAGCCGGTCTTGCATCTTGATGTCAATGCTCCCAAAGACCGCGGCGAATGGTTTGACACCGATGTGTTCAAGCCGCAACCGTTTATGGAATATGGGGTTGAAACCGACTCACAATTCAGGGGAATGTACCATGGCAAACCGTTGCAAAATCTTTATGTTATCGGGTCGGCGCTGCCATATACCCGCTCGCTTGAGGAGGGCTCGGGGGCCGGGGTTTCAATGTTGACTGCCCTGTCGGTGGCCGGGGAACTTCATTGAGCAACCAACGTTTTTCACACTTCGCGTCAAATGGATTATCAATACGACAACATCAGCACCAACAACTTTGAGCAATGCACCAAGTGCACCATTTGCACCGCCTATTGCCCGGTTACAGCCGTCAACCCGCTGTTTCCGGGCCCAAAGGAGGCAGGTCCCGATGGTGAACGGTACCGCCTGAAGAATCGCGAGTTCTATGATGTGGCCCTGAAGTATTGCAACAACTGCAAGCGGTGCGAGGTCAGTTGCCCATCAAATGTGCGTATTGCCGATATCATACAAAGCGCCCACCTGAAGTATGTTAAGGGGAAACCCTCTCTGCGCAACCGTCTGTTGGCCGACCCCGAATTGCTGGGTGGCGTAGCAACGAAAATGGCGGGGGCGGTAAATGCCACCTTGCGCGCCGAACCGGTAAAGGAGTTTTTAGACAAGGTGCTGGGCATAGACAAGCACATAACGTATCCAGCCTATGCAAGTCGTCGATTTGGAAAGTGGTTCACTAAGTACGTTGCTCAGAGCCAACGGGCTTTCCCCCGACAGGTTACATACTATCGCGGCAGCTATGTCGAGTTTTATTTCCCCCGGCTGGGAATGGATTTGCTCAAAATCCTGAATGCCGCCGGGTTTGGTATGGCGTTGCTTGAGAAGGAACGCAGCAGCGGGATGTCAAAGATTACAAATCGACTGGTTGACGAGGCCACCCGTGACGCGCACATTAATATCTCATCGATATCTCAGGCTATTGAAGCCGGCAAGCGTCCAATATTAACCACCTCATCAACAAGCGCATACACCATTCGTGAGGAGTTTCCCCACCTACTGCATGTCGACAGTGCCCCGGTGCGGGACGACATCATCATGGCAACCAAATTTATCGGACAACTGATTGAGCAGGGACGGGCAGAATTCATTTTCAAGCCGGATTACAAGCTTAGGGTAGCATATCACACCCCATGTCACCTTGAGCGTTTAGGTTGGACGGTTTATTCGACTGAGCTCCTGAGGATGATTCCCGGTGTCGAACTGACGGTCCTTGACAGCGGGTGCTGCGGCATCGCCGGCACATACGGGATGAAAAAAGAAAACTACATCGTCGCTCAAAAAATCGGTGCACCGCTGTTCAAGAAAATCAAGAGCCTGAACCCTGATGTGGTGGCAACAGATTGTGAGACATGTAAGTGGCAAATTGAAATGTCAACCGGTTATACGGTAATGAATCCTATCTCAATATTTGCCGATGCTCTTGACGTTGAAGCAACCGCTAAGGCCAACGGGGTGACAGCGCCGCAGCCGGTGTTGAAAATTTGACTTTAAGAAATCACGTAAAACTATATTAACCAATCATTTAATTCATAACCATTATTTCCGTATTATGAAAAAAGTATTACTTTTTGGTCTGATGGCAGCCATGGGAGGGTGTGCCTTTGCCACAGAGACACCCGCGGTAGCCGTGGCTCCTGAAGCCGACGCTACCGCCGAGAGCCGTCCCGAGGAGCCCGCGCACAAAACAGCATGGCAACAGGTGTTGGAGCGCATGCCCAAGGTGAGTGGGTTTTTGCAAGCCGGCTACAATTACAACTCATTCGGCAAGGGGACCTCAACTTTTGAGGCCAAACGCGTTGAGATTGCACTCAGCGGTAAGCTCGCCCCTAAGGCAACCTACTTCGTGCAGGTTGAGGGTTACAGCGGCATCGAGGGCACCTCAAACTCTCACAACCAGACCAACATCCAGGTCATTGATGCTTTCGCTACCTATCAGTTCTGCCCCGCCTTTGGCGTTCGTTTGGGTCAGTTCAGCACTCCGTTTGGTATCGAGAACTATTATATCGGCCCGGCAAGCCTTGAGACTATTGATTACTCAAACCTCACATACCGCCTCACCGAGCGCAACCCCCTCACATACAACTATGTTGAGTATGGTCGCGAGCAAGGTATCATGGTGATGGGTGAATTCCTCCCCTCCGGTCAAGGTTTTAATTATCTGTCCTACAACCTTTCACTTACCAACGGCACAATCCCCTGCAAGGTTGACAACAACAAGAGCAAGGACGTTATCGGCCAGATCACCGTACGTCCCATCAAGAACCTCATGGTCAACGCCGCTTACCAATGGAGCCAAGCTAAAACTCTTGGCGGAGAAGATGCTGAGGAATTGCCTTTCTATCTCAACTTTAACCGTGCAATCTTCGGCTTCTGGTATAACGACCCCAACGGTCTGGACCTGCGCGCTGAGTACGGTTTCGGCAAAGCAAAAAAACACGGTACTGATTATATCAAGGAGCATGGCGCCTATATCCTCGCCGGTTATCGCCTTGGTAAATGGCAGCCCCTGGTGCGCTATGATATGTACCGTGATGACATGGACAAGTCAAACGCCCTGGTCAACTACAGCCGCGTCTTGTTAGGCTGCAACTGGCAGGTCATGAAACAGATCCGTCTGCAACTCAACTACCAGTTAAGCATTTATGACGGCCTCGCCAAACGCTCAAACCATGATGAGGGCACCTCAAGCCAACTCCAAATCATGGGCCTGTTCACATTCTGATCCTCTCCACTCATACCCCAATCGGGTTGCCACCCCTTCATCGGGCTCGGCAACCCGATTTTTCGTCCCCAGCACATAACTCCACCCAATCAACCAAAGAAGTTGCGAGAACTTTCCGAGTTTGTAAACAACAATCTGAGAACAGGCTCAGACATACCGGCTGAATATCATGCTCATAGGTTGATTGGTAATTATGCCGGATATTTGGAGTGCAATATTCAAGGCGATTTTCTGTTGATTTGGATTGATGTGGCTTCTGATGTAGTTAAGTTAATTCGTTTGGGGAGTCACTCTGAGCTTTTCGGCTAAGCTAAAATCACGGCACGGATTATATCAAGGAGCATGTTGCCTATATCCTCGCCGGTTATCGCCTCGCCAAAAGTCCCTACCATGATGAGGGCACCTCAAGCCAACTGCAAATCATGGGCCTGTTCACCTTCTAATCCTATCCACCAATACCCATTACTCAACCAAAAATCCTCAAAACAAGTCGGACTATTCCAAACCTTTACGTAATTTGGGGGTACCCGGTGAGATCCCGATTTGCTATCTAAAGCTTATCCATGATGTCCTAAATTTGAGGACAATGATAGTGTTTTTTGTCACAAAATCAAGGACACATTGAGGTTATTTGCGTTTGAGTAAAAAAAAGAGGTTGTTGAAATTCGTGTTCAAAAGGTTATCCTTGACTACGAACTCCCGGCTCTTTATGTAGTAGAAACAAAGCAGCTAAAAAGGACGGTAAGACGCGATGCAACGAGAAGGTGGATGAGTCCCTTGCTTTAAGATTTGTTACTTTAACGAGAACCAAAGACGAACCAATTAAGAGTTATAAATTATTGAAATTCTAATAAATTTCATTATATTTGCAATCGCTGACCGAAATGCAGAAGCCCGGTCATGGGCCGCGTGGGAGGGACAGCGACCAACATAATAGAAAGCGTTTATCCGCGCTGATTCTTGACGAATCGAAATTCTCGCAAAATTTCATGTTGATGTCAAGGCTTAAGCAACGGTAGATGCCCGTGGATATGTAATTATACGCATTCGACAGCCAGTATGTCAGAGTGTGATTATTGCATATATAAGCGTGGGCTTCTGCGTTGCCGTCCGACATCAACAGGGCAATGCGAGAAGCCTCGATTCGTAGGACGGTAACAGATACAGATTCCTACGCTTTATTTATTTACCCTAATATTTGTATGCCAACGAGGGGAAGACTGCGGCAATATAAAACCTATGAACCATAAAAGATTTGCCAGTTTCCTTTTAGGGTTAATATGCGTTATACTTTACCCAAAAGTAAGCTACGCCGTACAACAGTTAAGTATTGGTGAGGTTACAAGCGTTTACCTAAATCCAACGCTACCTTCTGGAGGATGGCTCACTTCTGCGGGGTGGTCAACTGATGTTATTGGATTAAATTATTTTGAGGGGGGAACATGGGGTACCGGACTTGTTGCTGACGGATATTGGTCCGGAACAGCTACAGTTACATGTAATTATTATTATTCATATTATGGTGCCGATGGTCATATCCACAATGGGTCAGGTAACCAATATTGGTATTTCACATGCAAGGGCTATCCTGTATCAATCAGTCCAAAAGATTTAACTCTTGATAAGGGGCAATCCGCGACTGTCACAATTTCCATATCCGGTGCAAAAGTTGGAAAAATACCTCCGATCTGGGAAAGTAGTGATAAAAGCGTTGCCACTGTTTATGAAATAGATGATTATACCGCATCAGTTACAGCAAAGTCTCCCGGGAGTTGCGTTATAACCTGTTCTTCATTTATGGGAGAGCCCGTGGAGTGTTTTGTGACTGTTAATTCTTTCCCTCCAAAAGGTGTATCAATATCTCCAACCGAAGCCGAGGTTGTAGTCGGCAATAGTATAAAATTAACGGCTAAGCTGACACCTAATGGAGCTGCATCTAAATTAACGTGGAGTTCTGAAAACACAAACATAGCAACGGTGAAGAATGGAACGGTTACAGGGGTTGCTCCGGGCAAAACAAGAATCCAGGTAAAGACCGACAACGGGCTTTTAGCATATTCAAATATAACTGTTCTTGAAAATGTCCCCAAAAGTATTACTATTTCTCCGGCTGAAGCAGAAATCATGGTAGGTGAAAGGATCAACTTTTCTTATACTATCTTGCCCGAGGGAGTTTCCTCGCAGCTAACATGGAGCTCAGAAAATTCATCTATCGTCGAGGCCTTCAATTCCGGCGCATTGGGAGTAGCTCCAGGCAAAACCAGAGTAAAGGTTACTACAAAAAATGGTTTGTCTGCTTATTCAACTATAACCGTTATTGCCGATCCACGCGGGCCGGTTTCTACATCTTTATCAGGTACGGGCAGTCAAAACTCTCCTTATTTAATTAGTTCTGCCGCTGATTTAAGATATTTGTCTGACATGGTTAATAAAGGTACTGACTATGAGGGAAAATATTTTAAACAGACCGCTGATATTATCATTAACAAAGGACATTATGATTCAGACATTTTCAAAAGCCAGGAGTTATGGATTCCAATAGGTACACCGGATCACCCTTTTAAAGGAAGTTATGATGGAGACAATCATATAATATCAGGAATCTATATAACTGAGTATGAAAATATGTATGACAATTTCTCAAATATAGGCGTGTTCGGTACAACAACCAATTCTACGATTCAAAATTTAAGAATAATGAATTGTTTAATAGATACAAATAAAGGTTATGTTGGTGGCCTCGTAGGGTATAGCTCCGGCAACAAAGATGTATTAATTGAAAACTGTCATGTATATGATGGTTACATTAAGGGGGAATACGTTGGTGGCTTGATTGGTAAAGGAACATGCAATAACAAGGTAACTTTAAAAATTTCTAAATGCTCAAATTCTGCTACGATTAAGTCTGATTTCAGGGCTAATGGCATCGCTGGCCAATTAGCATCAACCCAAAGCCAAGTAATCAATTGCTTAAATACCGGTACAATAAACGGCGTGTATTCGGCCTCAGGCATAATTGATTATACAAAGGGGTCAATATACAATTGCTATAATGCCGGTTCTGTCACTACTACAAAGAGTTATGCATCTGGTATTTTAGGATCAAGCTCACCCGAAACAACGGGTAATGGAATATATAACTGTGTAAATTATGGTAATCTATATACTGAATCAGCAAATTATGACGCGGCTGCTATATTAACTAAGAATTCTGTATCAACATCCTTCTATCTTCAAGACAATTACTACATAGATACTTATCCCTTGGCTTTCTCTTCAAAGAATGTGATTTCTAAGAATAATCATGGTCTTAGCAGCTCACAAATGAAATCGCAGGATACGGTCACTAACTTAAATAATTCCACCAATGGTAATAAATCTTTTTTTTCCAAGTGGATTTTAGGGAAGGACGGTCTACCAACGTTTGACTGGTATCCTGATTTACTTGCAGAGATGAAGGCAAATATTGAGCAAATAAAAACAGACGACCATCAGGCAGATATTGATTATAACAAACCAGTAGAAGTATATAATCTGCATGGAATTAAGATTGCAGATTCGGTCAATTCTCTTTCATCTGGTATTTACATTTTGCGTCAAGGTAACCTTGCCAAGAAGATAATAGTCGGGAATTGATAGACTTTTACCTGTTTATATCTTATTGACCTTATTATTTAATTAAAGCCGAGCCAATTTTTGTAGTCACCCCAAAGGTATTTTTTTATGCTTTTGGGGTGTACTTCAAATTAGGGAGTTTTGGGGTGGGGGAGTATGGATAAAAAAATTTGTGTTATCTTTGCGACATAAGCAAAGGAAAAAAGGTGAAAAGGATTGCAATAGCCGGGTCAACCGGTTCAATTGGCCGACAGACACTTGACATTGTCAGCGAGCGACCGGACCTGTATCAGGTCGCCGTGTTGGCTGCCGGCAGCAATGTCGATTTATTGGTTGAGCAATGCCGCCGATTCAAGCCGGCACTGGCCATTATTGCCGAGGAAACCAAATACCGGTATCTGCATGATACCCTCACTCCGCTGGGGATTGAAACCGCTTCCGGCGCGACGGCCTTAGCCGATGCCATGTCTCGCCAGGACTTTGACACTGTTGTTACTGCCACTGTGGGATATAGCGGCATGGAGCCGACATTGCGCGCTATCGAGGCCGGTAAAGAGATTGCTCTGGCCAATAAGGAGACGTTGGTGGTTGCCGGCGAGTTGGTGAACCGACGTTTGCAAAACAGCAGGTCCAGAATACTACCGGTTGACTCTGAGCACTCTGCAATCTATCAATGCCTTGTAGGCGAGAACCCCTCAAGCGTTTACAAGTTGATAATCACTGCCAGCGGCGGCCCATTCAGGATGATGTCTGAGGCGCAGTTGCGGCATGTCACCGTTGAACAAGCCTTGGCGCACCCCAACTGGCACATGGGGGCCAAAATCACCATTGACTCCGCAACAATGCTCAACAAGGCCTTTGAGATTATTGAGGCCCGTTGGCTTTTCAACATACCTATTGAACGTATACGTCCCCTGGTGCATCCCCAGTCAATCGTTCACTCGATGGTGGAGTTCATCGATGGCTCGGTCAAGGCCCAGCTTGGTGTGCCCGATATGCACCTGCCTATCAGCTATGCCCTGGGCGAGGCGCATAGACTGCCGTCGACGCGTGCCGGGCTTGACCTTGAGGATATCTTCACCCTTACCTTTGAGGAGCCCGACCTCGCCCGTTTCCCCTGTCTGGGGTTGGCCGGCGAGACATTGCGGCGAGGGGGGACCGCTGCCTGTGCCGTAAACGCTGCCAACGAGGTCGCCAACCGGGCTTTCCGCAACGGGAAGATAGCCTTTACTGACATTTACCCCATAATCGCCGAGACCATGGAGCGCGCGCCATTTGTCGCACAGCCTGAGTATGAGGATTATGTAAATGTCAACAAAGAGGCCGCAATTATCGCTGAGGAGCTAACACAACGGCGTTCTTAAGCGTTGTAAAAAGAAAAAACTGAATGGAACAGGAAAACCTTCTGCAGTTATTTCAAAATACATTTCGTGACAACTGGAGTTTGCCGGCGTTGTCACAGTATGGCAGCGGCCCGGTGATGACCTACGGCGACTTTGCCCGTCGCATCGCACAGACCCACCTCCTTTTTGAGCAAAGCGGGATACGGCGTGGCGACAAGGTTGCCGTGATGGGAAAGAACACCGTTTCATGGGTGACAACTTTTATGGCAACGTTGACATACGGTGCTGTCATTGTCCCGATACTCGCCGAGTTCCATCCCCAGGACGCCACGCATATTATCAATCACTGCGGGGCCAAGATGCTGTTTGTGTCACATTCAGTGTGGGAACACATGGACTTTGACTCGATGCCTGAGCTCAGGGTGGCAATGTCGTTGGACGACGGCTCCCTGCTAGGCGAGCACCCTGCCAATAACCGCAAGGCCGAGAAGACATTATCGCGCCTGCCGGTACTCTTCAAAAAGAAGTATCCCAATGGATTCCGTGCCGAGCACATCCGGTATCCAGTTATGGAGAAACATGCCGTGGCTGAGATCAACTACACCTCAGGCACCACCGGTTTCTCAAAGGGAGTTATGCTGACCTATGACAATCTGGCCGGCAACACCTTCTTTGGTGTGCGCTCACATTTGCACTTCCCGGGGTCACGCTGTCTGGCCTTTTTGCCTTTGGCACACGCATACGGCGCCGCTTTTGACATGCTTACCCCCCTGGGTGCGGGCGCCCACGTCACCCTTTTGGACAAGATGCCCACACCCAATGTCCTGTTGAAGGCTTTTGCATCGGTGCGTCCAAACCTGATTTTGTGCGTCCCTTTGATTCTTGAGAAAATATATCGCAAGCAGATTCTCCCGCAAATCAAGAAGCCGGCGATACGCCGCGCCCTCAACATGCCGTTGGTAAAGAAGGCTATACATGCCAAGATACGCAAATCCCTTGTCGATGCCTTTGGAGGTGAGTTCTCGCAGGTGATAGTTGGCGGCGCAGCTTTGAATCATGAGGTTGAGGAGTTCCTTTACCGTATACGTTTCCCCTTCACTGTCGGATACGGAATGACTGAGTGTGGCCCGCTTATCAGCTACACCTACTGGCGTGATTATATACCCGGGTCGTCAGGGCGCACCCTGCCGCATATCATGCACTCAAAGATTTTGAGCGAGGACGAGGAGAATATCCCCGGCGAGATTTGCGTGCGTGGTCAAAACGTCATGAAGGGGTATTATCACAACCCCGAGGCAACCAATGATGTGTTGGATAAGGACGGGTGGTTGCACACCGGCGACATGGGCACACGCACCCCCGACGGCACCCTCTTTATCAAGGGCCGCTACAAAACCATGATACTGACCTCAACGGGCCAAAATATTTATCCTGAGGAGATTGAAGCTAAGCTCAACAATCTGCCGTATGTCACCGAGAGCCTCGTGGTGGAACGCGGTGGACATTTGGTTGCCCTTGTATACCCCGACTTTGAGATGATGGACCGTGAGGGGATAACGGCCGAGCAACTCCCCGAGAAAATGGAGGAGGTGCGCCGTGAGCTAAACACACGGGTTGCTCCCTACGAGCGTATTGACCGCATCCAACTGCGTCCCACCGAGTTTGAGAAGACCCCCAAACGTTCAATCAAACGCTTTCTGTATAACTGATGATTGATCTTACCCAACCGGTCGTCCCGCCCGGGCCCCGTGGCCCGGTGCCCTTTTGGCGACGTGTTTTCATATTCTGTGCCATTAGTGCATGCTGTTTCCTTTTTGCATCCTTGCTTATAACCATTCTTGCCAAAATCAATAGCGGGGTGGGGGGCATGCGACTTGTGGTTATCACCCAGGATGTTGTCATGTTCATAGCTCCCGCTTTGGCTGTTGCGGCTATAATGGCGGGGCCTCGCCGATTATGGCAATGGCTCGGATTAGACCGTTTGCCGGCACTTTTGCCGGGCCTTGTGGCCATAGCTGCATATTTTGTTTCCATCCCCCTGATGGAGTGGATTGTTGACTGGAACGCGCATCTGCAGTTGCCGGATGCTTTTGCCGGTATCGAGCAATCCCTAAAGGATGCCGAACAGGCTGCCAACGCGTCGGTCAGCAAGATTATCGGGGCGCATACCACCTCAAATTTAATCTTTTCTTTGCTGATTATCGGCATTTTAACCGGTTTTGCCGAGGAAACTTTTTTTCGCGGTGGACTGCAACGTATTCTCTACCGCCCCGGCCGGCGACAGTTGGCGGTATGGATAGCAGCGTTTATCTTCTCGTTGCTGCATTTCCAGTTTTATGGTTTTATCCCGCGCTTGCTTTTAGGGGCCTTGTTCGGTTACGTCTTTTTATGGACCGGCAGCCTGTGGACCGGCATACTGCTGCACGCCCTCAACAATTCCCTAACCCTTGTTATGTGGTGGCGTGATGCCTCAGGCCCCGAGGCCCAAACGGCTGTGGTCAATGCCCCGGGTGCTCCCATTTTGGTCATTGCTTCAGCCCTGGCAACCGCGCTGGCACTGTGGATATTGTGGCGAATGAGGGTAAGGGAGCACTTTGCCGAGGAAAAACCTGTAATAGTTTCCTGAAAAATTTGTATTTTTGTGCCATAAACTATCATAATCATAATGGCACAGAAAGAAATTGAAAACCCCGCCGCTGAGGGTGAAGCCCGTGGACTGAACTTCGTTGAACAACTTGTTGCCGATGATCTTGCCGCCGGCAAGAACGGGGGGCGCCTTAATACACGTTTCCCACCTGAACCCAACGGATACCTTCACATTGGGCATGCCAAGGCTATATGCATGGACTTTGGTGTTGCCGAGAAGTTCGGGGGCACCTGTAACCTGCGTTTTGACGATACTAACCCCGTGAAGGAGGACGTTGAATACGTCGACTCCATCAAAGAGGATATCCATTGGCTTGGCTTTGACTGGGCCGACCGTGAGTACTATGCCAGCGATTATTTTCCTCAGCTCTTTGACCTTGCCGTGCGCATGATCAAGGAGGGGAAGGCATACGTTGATGACCAGACAAGCGAACAGATTGCCGAGCAGAAAGGCACCCCCACTCGCCCCGGTACCGAGAGCCCCTACCGCAACCGCACGCCTGAGGAGAACCTGGACCTGTTTATGCGCATGAACGCCGGCGAGTTTGATGAGGGTAGCCGTGTTCTGCGTGCCAAGATTGACATGGCCAGCAGCAATATGCACTTCCGCGACCCCATTATGTATCGCATCATCAAGCACCCGCATCATCGCACCGGCACCAAGTGGCAGGTGTACCCCATGTATGACTTCGCCCACGGCCAGAGCGACTACTTCGAGGGGGTGACGCACTCAATATGCACCCTTGAGTTTGTCCCTCACCGTCCGCTGTATGAATATTTTGTACAGGAGCTGGCTGACGATACATATTGCCCGCGACAGATTGAGTTCAACCGCTTGAACCTTACATATACGGTGATGAGCAAGCGCAAACTGTTGCAGTTAGTGAAGGAGGGCCTGGTAAACGGTTGGGATGACCCGCGAATGCCAACCATCTCGGGTATGCGACGCCGCGGTTTCACACCCCGCTCGGTGCGCAACTTCGTTGACCTTATCGGCTACACAAAATATGAGGCTCTTAACTCAATCTCGTTGCTGGAACATGCCGTGCGTGACGACCTGAATATGGTTGCTACTCGCGTCATGGCCGTCATCAACCCTCTCAAGGTCGTTATCACCAATTACCCCGAGGGCAAAACCGAGACCGTGAAGATGGAGAACAACCCCGAACAGCCCGATAGCGGTACACACGACATGCCTTTTACACGTGAGTTGTACATTGAGCGTGAGGACTTTATGGAGAATCCGCCCAAGAAATTTTTCCGTCTTGCTCCCGATAAGGAGGTGCGTTTGAAGGGCGCCTACATCATAAAGTGTGAGGAGGTAGTCAAGGATGAAGCCGGCAACATCACCGAGCTTCGTTGCACATACGACCCCGACACATTGAGTGGTATGCCCGGGTCAGAACGCAAGGTTAAGGGTACCCTGCATTGGGTAAGTGCCCCCACAACCGTTGAGGCCGAGGCTCGCCTGTATGACCGCCTGTTCGCCGTGGAGGACCCCTCGGCTGAGACCGAAAAGGACTTCCGTGAGTTGCTTAACCCCGACTCATTGAAGGTGGTTAAGGGTGTAAAACTGGAACCGTTCGCAGCGACTTTTGCCGACAAACCCGGTGTGCCCTTGCAGTTCCAAAGGATAGGATATTTCACCGCTGACCTTGATTCTACCCTTGAGAATCCCGTATTCAACCGCACTATGCCCCTGAAGGACAGCTGGGAAAAGAAGAATAAATAATGAGCAAGGAGAATCATTCTAACAGTCCTCAAGATGATACCATGGAGGCCCTATATTGCGCTTTCAAAAGTAGTATCATAAACCCCTCCCGAGATAAAACCTTATGGACGGAGGATGAGCTGATTGATATTTTTGACTTCGCCGGCGACCAGCTTGACGATTTCGTGAGGATGGAGGTGCTCCTCTACTGGGCACAACATTATCCCGAAAGCGAGTTGTTGGCCTCACGCAAGTTGCTCTTCTATTTTGATAACGGTAATGACGATGGGGTAGAGACCATGCTTGCAAACGCTGAGGAGTCAACCCCGCTCAACCGTATCATCGCCTTCAAGAACGACGGAGCCTCTGATCTCAACGAGCTGAATAAGATAATATCAGAATCCGGGGCTTTTGGCGATGAGGAGGTTAAGCACCTGCTTGACATCGTCTTGGAGGAGAAGTTTCAGCTTTGGCTCGAAAAAAACTATCAGCGCATTGTCGACAAGTGTGTCAACCCTGATTTCTTCTTCATCAACGGATTCTCATTAGCTCTTGAGGACCAAAATTTTCCTCTGGCATTGAAGTTCGGGGAGGAACTGACCTTGCTTGATTCCTTCAATATCGACTACTGGGAGATGTATGCCTCGGCGCAAATCGCCGCAGAGGAGTTTGAGGAGGCGTTAGTAACGCTTGAATATTCCTTAGCCCTGAACCCGGAGTCGGTCAAGTCAAAACTGATGAAAGCCACCGCTTTGGCCAAGGTTGACCCCTCTGATGACACCTCAGTCAAGTTATTCACCTCTTTGCTCCATACCCCCGAGTTTGAGGAGTTGAGGTGTTCCGCCGCGCTGGCGGTACTCCTGATTAGGCGTAATGATAAGGAGCACTTAAAGGAATTGTTGTATGATTGGTGTGCGCAGGATACTCCCAATATTGATATGATAGAGATGCTCCTGACGTTTGACCAGGAGAATGCCAAAAATAATCTTAGGTTTCTGAAAAGCCGTGAGTTGCCGAATTCTCCCACGTTTTGGTTTGAGCGTGCGCGCCACCACCTTCTACTCAGTAATTTTGAGACGGCTGCACACCTTTTGTGGGAGGGTTTCAGGCGCAGGCCATTTATTAACGGTCTGAATCTGTTTATGGAGGTCTTGTATGCCGCCGGCAGATATGATGATGTTGCCGTGGTATACAACAAGATGGAGAAGCAGGCGAGGGTAATTCCTGACTGTGTAGTGATATATGCATTGTCCCTGTTGAGGGTTAAGAAATTCCAAAAAGCACGTGCGGTGGTTATGCAAGCTCTCAACCGCCTGCTTAAGAGGAATTTTGACTATACCGTCAAGGTGACACCAATTGAACGCATGGCGATGGAATCACGCCCGGTATTTGAAGATGGCGCTGAGGTCTCAATGCTTTCCACCTCAATTTTTGCGTTGGGATATGGTCAGACCTTAAATTCCATTATTCAGTACCTTGACGACCCCGAGCACATTTCCCTTGACGACATCGACCCCCTGGCCGAATACCTAAACGAGTAATTGCCTCACACCCTCCCGTGTGTTATCAGTATAGTAAGCTGTTGATATCCAGGACCTACATTCCGTATTTAAAACCAGCATAAGCATTTGACGTCCAAAAATTTACTCGCCCAGGGATAATATCCTTGCGTCCCCACGTTCAGGTATTCTCCCTGGGCGACTAAATTGCTGAATAACAAATATTTATGTCGCTATTGCTCTACCGCGAACGTAGGGACCGTCCGCCCCGGAACACGGCCCCGTCGACGGAGCATTTCGGCACATTCGCCCGCCGGACGCACGCCCCGGGAAAACGACCGCATTGCCGTAGCTTTTGGGCATAATTATGCGGGGGCCTTTTTGGGGGTGATTGTGGCGGGGCTGCAAAAAAAATGTTAATAACTTTTTTGCTTGGTATTTGCTATGTTGTTGAATATCAGGAGGGTTATAGCGGTTTGATATTTTCCAAATTTTCAGCCATTTTTTTTTGAATTTTTATTTTTGTTACTTTGTGAGGTAACCTTGTATCCGGTTAAGCCGGTGTCATCTCCTTCAGTGATATAATGTCTGAACCAATCAACGCGCAATGGCAAGCTTGTCTTGACTTTTTCAAGGCTCATTTGCAAACGGCTGAGCAGTTTGATGCTTGGTTTGAGCCGTTGTCAGTAAAGTCATTTGAGGAGAACAAACTCACGCTTTTTGCCCCGTCTGAGTTTTTTGTCGAGCAGCTTGAGATGCGCTTTCTGCCGGTGTTACGCGCCGGGATACGTGAGATTTTCGGCCCGGAGGCCATGCTATATTATCAGTTTGACCAGATAACGGAGGAGCCACCCAAGATTATTCTGCAGGAGGCTCCCGGCAACAAACTGCCCCCCGGAGTTAAGATAAAAGAGCCTGAGCAGGAGGAGTTTGACTCTTTTCTGAATCCACGTTACACCTTTGAGAATTACTGCGAGAGCAACTCAAACAAGCTTGCGCGCTCAATCGGCGAGGCTATCGGAAATAACCCCAAGGTGCAGACCTTCAACCCCATGTTTGTCTTCGGGACCACCGGGGTGGGGAAGACTCATCTCATACAGGCTATCGGCCTGAAAATCAAGGAGAAGTTTCCGCGATACAGGATACTGTACATCACGGCGCGTCTGTTTGAAAGCCAGTACACAGCTGCCTCGTTGGCCGGCAAGGTTAATGCCTTCATCAGAGCTTATCAGACAATTGACGTACTGATAATGGACGATGTGCAGGACCTGGCAATGGGGAAAAAGGAAAGCACGCAGAATGCCTTTTTCCACATTTTCAATCACTTGCACCAGAACGGACGTTTGCTGATAATGTCAAGTGACTGTCGCCCCTCAGACATGGCGGGTTTTGAGCAGCGGTTGCTCTCACGCTTCAAATGGGGTGTCACCGTTGAGCTTGAGAAGCCTGACCGAGACCTGCGGCGGCGTGTGCTGGACATGCGTGCCCGGCAGGATGGCCTGCAGATTCCCTCTGAGGTCCTTGACTATGTCGCCGACAATGTCACTGATAGTGTGCGTGAACTTGAGGGCATCGTTGTCTCGCTGCTTGCCCATGCCACGGTGCTGAACCATGAGATTGATATGGACCTGGCACGCAGTGTCATATCAAACAGCGTGAAGGTGCGCAAGCGCAACGTCCCGGTAAACTTTGAGATGGTTACGCAACAAGTTTGTAACCATTATGATATTGACCCGGACCTGGTATTCACCTCCACGCGCAAACGTGAGGTGTCTGACGCACGGCAAATGCTGATGTATATCGCCAAGAAGCATGCCAAGATGACATTCACCGCCATTGGCACTCGACTCAGCCGCAAGCATGCCACCGTCATGTATGCATGCCAGACAATTGAGCAACGTCTGCAACATGACAAGCAGTTGCAACATGACGTTGCCGAAATTGAAAAAGCGTTAATTCGCTGAATTTATAACGTTTAAAACACAAAAATATCCTCCAGCGGGAGGACTAAAATATATAATTAAATGGCAGAGGCACCCTCACAAAATCAGATTCTGAAACCCGGCACGTTGTTGCGCCACGGTGCTTATCGCATTGAACGCGTCTTAGGGCAGGGTGGGTTCGGCATCACATATCTGGCCACCGACCTGTCTTTGGACCGCCTGGTGGCCATCAAGGAGTTTTTCCCAAAGGATTATTGCGACCGCGACTCCACAACCAGTCATGTCACCATCGGTACCCAGAGTGCCGGTGAGTTAGTGGTGCGTCTCAAGGAGAAGTTCCTGAAGGAGGCCCGCAACATCGCCAAATTTGACAACCCGGGTATCATCCGTATCCATGCCGCCTTTGAGGAAAACGGTACCGCATATTACGTCATGGACTATATTGAGGGTGAGTCCCTCTCTGAAATCGTTAAACGCAACGGCCCGATCTCTCCGGAGCGCGCAAGGCGATATATTGACATTATTGGCGAGGCCCTGGAGTATGTGCATCGACACAAGATTAATCATTTGGACATCAAGCCGGCTAACATCATGGTTCGCCGTAAGGATGATGCTCCGATACTTATTGACTTCGGACTGTCCAAACAGTATGATGCTTCCGGAAATCAGACCTCTACCACCCCCACGGGCATTAGCCACGGGTATGCCCCAATGGAGCAATATAATGTGGGTGGTGTGCGAGAGTTCTCACCACAGACCGACCTGTATTCCCTGGCTGCCACACTGTATTATATTTTGTCGGGAACGGTCCCTCCCCAAGCTATCACCCTGCTTGAGGAACCGCTGACCTTCCCGGCCTCAATACCCGCGGACTTCCGCCCGGCCATTACGCGCGCCATGTCGCCGATGCGCCGCAAGCGGCATGAAACCATCGCGCGGTTTTTGGATGACTTGTCCAAAAAAGAGGTTGATGAGGAGACTCATCTCACCGTCGACACTCCTGAGGAGGACACTGTTATAGTGACAGCTACCCCTCCCGTAACCGTGCCTGATGAGGAGAAGAAACCCGTCGAAGAGAGTGAAACTCCTAAGAAGTCAAAGAAGCAACTCGTAATCACCATAGCTACTGCGGTTGTCGTCTGCCTCTTTATCCTGTTCTTCTTCAGGGGGAGGGGAGGAGACGGCCCGACCTCAGTTACTGTAACGGGAGCAGAGGAGACCGAGGATGCCGTTCATGTTAGCGATATGCAATGGGAGTCACCGTTGGGGACTGCCTCATACACCGGCACGGTAGTCGGCGATTCAATTGACACGCAACCCAATGGTGAGGGCGTGGCTGAGATTATTGCCGGGCCGTATACCGGAAATGTATATTCAGGAGACTTCAAGGACGGTAAGTTAGAGGGCCAGGCAAAGTATACGTTGGCCAATGGCGATACCTTTGAGGGTACTTTCGAGAATAATGAGTATCTTGAGGGCCGCTACACCATCCATTCAACCGGCGAGTATTTTGAGGGCACCTTCAAAAACGGCAACCCTGACAAAGGCACTTGGTATAATAGTAAGGGCGAAAGACTGTAAAGCGTATGTTGCGAAAGAGTTTATTCTTGATTGTTGCCTTATTAAGTCTATGCTTTGCCGGCGAATGCTATGCCCAAGGGCAGGTGTCGCGCCCGGGCAAGCAAACTTCCGCCCCGGCCAAGACTCAAAAAAGCAAGCCGCAGAAGAGCAAGCCGCAATCAAAACCTTCAAGGCAAGAATCCAAGCCTGCCCCGGCACAATCCAAGCCGGTAGCACCGATACAGATAAATGTCAGCAGCCCCGACGGCTATTACAACAACCACGGGTATGTTGACCTGGGGTTGCCCAGCGGCACCAAGTGGGCCACCTGCAACATCGGGTCATCGGCTCCCGAAAAGTTCGGCACCTATTTCGCGTGGGGCGAGACTTCCCCCAAATCGATTTATACGGGAGCCAATTCTTTATACGCTCTGAAACGACCGGCCGGTCTGCTGCAGGGAGATCATTTGGCACCGGCCCACGATGCCGCCCACGTCAATTGGGGCTCACCGTGGCGCATGCCCACTCGTGCCGAGATGAAAGAACTTGTTGACCGCTGCACGTGGCGATGGGTTGATGCACCCGCCGGGATGATGGTAACCGGCCCAAACGGCCACTCGATATTTCTGCCGGCTTCCGGGGCAAAATATGAAAATGAGCCTCTGCAAAAAGGTGATCCCAAGGGTTGTATCTGGGGTGCCTCAATTGATGACCCTCACAGTGACAGCAATGCCTCAGAGATATATTTTAGTAATTGGGCCCATTGGGAATGTGGCGCCGGTCGAGCCTACGGTTTCAACATCCGTCCGGTCTGCCGCTAATATTTTTAAAGCCGTATGAAAAGGATTATCCCCATTCTTATAATGCTTATAGTAGGATGCAGCGGCGCATTCTCCCAAGGGCAGGTTACGCGCCCCGGCAAGCAGACCACCGCCCCCGCCAAACCCAAGTCTTCCAAACCGTCCAAACCCCGGCCTTCTCATCAGCCTCCCAAGCAGAAATTCAATCAGCCAAGCTTATCTAATAAGAGTTATGGCGAAGACACACACTCCAGATCTCAGTCTAACTCACGTCCGGCAAAGCCTGCTGTGCAAGAGCCTCCCATCCCGGCAGACCGTGTGGTGCAGGTAGGGGGAATATACTATAAACTCGGAGATGGGGAGTATACATGTGTAGTTGTAAGCAGAGGTACTTACGCGGGCGAAGTGATAATTCCCTCAAATATAAAGTATGGCAGCTATACATATCAGGTCAAGGAGATAAGTGAAAAAGCTTTCTCAAAATGTGAGGGACTAATCTCGGTAAGCATTCCCAACACAATCACCAAAATAGGAAAGGGGGCGTTTGAAGGATGTTATCATCTTAAAATGTCAGAATTTGCAAGTATTGAATCCTTATGCTCTATAGAATTTGAATACTTTGACTCTAATCCCATAAACTTTAGCCATAAATTATATATTAACGGGCAAGAGATTACAAATCTTGTAATACCCAGTACTGTCATTTCTATAGGCAAATATGCTTTCATGGATTGTCTCGGTTTGACTTCTGTGACATTCCCCAATTCACTTATTGAAATTAAGAAATGGGCTTTCTACAATTGTAAGGGATTAACTTCACTGCAGTTTCCCAACTCTCTTAATGTAATAGGTTGGGATGCTTTTCATGGATGTGATAACCTTAGTTTCATATCCATCCCTTCATCAGTCACCGAAATAGGATACTGTGCATTTGAAAATTGTGGTAATCTTAAAAATGTTCACTTTTTAGATGGTGGAAGCTCTATTACCATTTATAAAGAGGCATTTAAAAATACACCGGTAGCAAAGAAAATAAAAAAGTTTACAAAACGTCCAATAATTTGGAAATAGGGTATTTCCAATGGCGATTAGATAAGGATCATTCCTGAGATATATGAAATTTAGTCAAATAATAGTACTATTATTTTTTCTGTTGTCAGGTGTTTGTGGGGAGTGCCTTGCCCAAGGGCAAGTGTCGCGCCCCGGTAAGCAAACGACCACTCCGGCCAAACAGAAGCCCGCCACGCCTACAAAGCGTGGTGCGTCAACCGCTTCTACGAGGTCCTTTGACGGGGAGAGGGCAATCGGCGGGATAAAATACCGGTTCAATAGTTCATCATTGACCTGTGAGGTGATAAAGGGAAGTTATTCCGGTAATATCGTAATTCCATCAACGGTTAACTTCAACGGCCATAAATATAAGGTTACCAAAATAGCTGCATCAGCGTTCTCGGAATGCAGAGCCCTCAAGTCGGTGAGCATCCCAAGTACTATCACAGAAATTGGCGAAAATGCTTTTTTTTATTGTTATAATATTGAAAAGCTCGAATTTGCCGGTATTGAGTCAATGTGCAATATAAAATTTGGGAATGAATTCTCCAATACATTTTACTATAATAATAAATTATATATTAACGGAAAGGAAATAAGACAACTTGTTATTCCTGAAGGTGTTACTTCAATCGGCGCTTACACCTTCTGTAACTGTAGCAGTCTTACTTCTGTTACAATTCCCAATTCTGTGACATCAATCGGGAATTATGCTTTTGAAGAATGTAGCGGTATAACCTCTGTCAGCATTCCCAACTCCGTCATATCAATCGGAGATGGTGCTTTCAAAGGTTGTAGCGGCATTTCTTCTGTTCATATTCCCAACTCCGTAACATCAATCGGAAATGGTGCCTTCAAAAACTGTAAAGGTTTAATCTCTTTAACCATCTCCAACTCCGTTACATCAATTGAAAATGGTACTTTTCAAAGCTGTA
Organism: uncultured Bacteroides sp.; assembly: GCA_964391735.1. Classification (GTDB taxonomy): domain Bacteria; phylum Bacteroidota; class Bacteroidia; order Bacteroidales; family Muribaculaceae; genus CAG-1031. The sequence continues at coordinate 31,448 of CAYMNF010000007.1, forward strand.
GCAGCCTCACCTCTGTAAACATTCCCGGCTCCGTTAAATCAATCGGTGATTTTGCGTTCTCTTACTGTAGCAACCTTTCCTCTGTTTCCATACCAAACTCTGTAACGTCAATCGGAAATGAGGCTTTCGATGACTGTTACAGCCTAACAACTGTAATAATTCCCAACTCGGTTACCACACTCGGCAATAGTGCTTTCTATGGGTGTAGAGCTTTAACCTCAGTGAGCATCCCCAATTCCGTTACATCAATCGGTAATATGGCTTTTCTTGCCTGTAGAAAGCTGACTAATGTGCGATTTGAAGCAGGGAGTAGCGCAATTTTGATAGCCAAAGATGCTTTTGAGAGGACGCCTGTTGAAAATAAGATTAATGAGTTGGTACAAGGAAAGCGACGATTAAAAGATTGATACAATAAGTAAGGTGAAAATGAGAAGGATTCTCCCGATTCTGTTACTGTTGGTGGTTGGCTGCGGCGAGGCGTTCGCGCAGGGACAGGTGACGAGGCCCGGCAAGCAGACGACAGCCCCGGCTAAACCTAAGCCACAAGCAAAACCGTCCAAGCCGAAGCCTGAAAAAGCTTCTCAGAGTTCCAGGCCAAGCCCACAACAAGATGTTGAGCCGGCTAAACCAACGGCATTTAGTGGGGTTATGTCAATTAACGGGATTAATTACCGGCTAAAAGGCTATTCCTTGACTTGTGATGTGATTAAGGGTGATTATACGGGTGAAGTAGTTATTCCCGCAACAGTTAGCTATAACGGCGAAGAATATACTGTAACCAAAATTGCTTCAGAGGCTTTCAAAGATTGCAAAAAGTTGACCTCAATTAGCATCCCGAGTACTATAACCGAGGTTGAGATAAAAGCTTTTGATGAGTGTTGGGGCCTGAAAAAGGTGGAATATGCCAGTATTGAATCATTGTGCAGAATCAAGTTTGACTATTCCAATCCTTTAAAATATACGCATACATTATATATTAACGGTCAGGAGGTTACGCAACCGGTTATTCCTGACGGCGTAACTTCAATCGGCAAATTTGCATTTGATGGCTGTCAGAACATCACCACGGTACACATCCCCAACTCTGTTACATCAATCGGAGAATATGCTTTCAATGGGTGTCGGAAACTTTCCTCGGTTAAATTACCCGATTCTTTAACTAAGATTGAAGGCTTTACATTTAGCTATTGTATGGGTCTGACCTCTGTGGTTATCCCGAATTCCGTAATTGAGATAGGTAGTGAAGCATTTATGGAATGTGAAGCTTTGAAATCCCTGACCCTTCCCAACTCGGTTAGAGTAATCGGGCATGGAGTTTTCCAACATTGCTATGGATTGACCTCGTTGACCATCCCAAATTCAGTAACAAATATCAAACCCTGGGCTTTTGCGTATTGCAAAAATCTCAAGGATCTGCGGTTTGAAGCCGGTGACAGCGAAATTTCTATCGTGCCTGACGCTTTCAAGGGAACTCCGGTTGAAAATGAGATTAAGGGGTTGGTACAAGGAAAGCGTAGGCTTAAGGAATGACCCCGGCATAAATCAGAGTTTATGTGAGAATGAAAAGGATACTTCCGTTACTGTTGCTGTTGGTCGTTAGCTGCGGTGGAGCATTCGCCCAGGGGCAGATAACGCGCCCCGGCAAGCAGACGACAGCCCCCGCCAAACCCGCCAAGCCAAAGCCGCAACCCAAGCCATCCAAGGCCAAGCCTCAGTCGCAACCCAAACGGGAAGTGCCTATAATTGAACCACAAGAAAAAGCTCAAAGGACTGAACCGGAAGCGACTCCGCAAGTCGAGGCCCCGGTTCCACCAAAGCCCCTTGACGGGGAGATGTTAATAGGCGGGATAAATTATCGTCTTGACAGTTCATCTATGGCGTGTGAGGTGATAAGGGGTGAGTATTCTGGCGATGTTGTAATTCCCTCAAAGGTCGATTATAACGGCTTTGAATATAGGGTCACCAAAATAGCCGCAGAAGCGTTCAAGGATTGTAAAGACCTTTCATCTGTGAGTATCCCCAACTCAATCCTCGAGATTGGCAAAGACGCTTTCAGGAATTGTTGGGGCCTGAAAAAGGCTGAGTTTGCCGGTGTTGAATCAATGTGCAAACTTAGGTATGACAATTTTGCTTCCAATCCTATAAGCATAGCTCATTGTTTTTATATTAACGGTAAGGAAGTTAAACAGCTGGTCATTCCATACGGGGTGACAACAATCTGCGCTTGGGCTTTCTTTAACTGCCAGGCCCTTACCTCGGTCAACATTCCCTCCTCTGTAACATCAATCGAGAAAAAATCCTTCCTTGGCTGCAGTGGCCTTACGTCGGTCGACATCCCCAACTCAGTTACATCAATAGGCAAAGACGCTTTCTATGGGTGTTTCAATCTTAGTGAGTTAAGATTTGAAGCAGGGAGTAGCGAAATTTCCATTGACGACTCTTTTTTCAATACTCCGGTTGAAAAGAAGATAAAGGGGTTGCTGAAAGGAAAGCGTAAAATGAAGAAGTAACCCCTCGGGGGGCTTCGGGCGGATTGTTGGCTGAAAGTCGCTTTTTTTGCTTACCTTTGTCGGTGATATGAGAGCGCGTGCGGCATTAGCAATTGCCATGGTGATCTTGGCCGTCTTGACGGTGTGGGGTGAGGGTGTTGAGCCCCCATACTCATGGCGTGTGTCCTCGCCGTTGGGGCTGCGTGAGTCTGCGCCCATCGACACACTGTTCCTCAACTATTCACGCCGGTCGGTTCCGTCAACCGCTCCCGGTGATGCCATTGCCACAACCGGTAACCTCGGCACGGATTGCCTGAACATGGTGTTCTTTGAGCGTCCTATCCCGTCAACATTCTATTTCAAGGATGCACTGAGGTATTGGATGCCGCAGCAGTCGCAGTTTCAGTGGTACAACACACGCATTCCCATGACGTTGCTCAGCTACAACACCGGCGGGTCGCGAGAGACGGAACAGAACCGACTGAAGGCCATATTCTCAGGCAACGTCACCAAGAACCTGCAGGTGGGGGCAATGCTGGACTATCTATACTCAAAGGGCTCCTATAACTATCAGGCTGCCAAGGATTTGATTTGGGGATTTTCAGGGTCATACAACACTGACCAATGGAATATAAATGCATTTTATAACCATTGGAACATGTTGAATAAGGATAACGGCGGTATCACCGACCCGCTTTACATCACTGACCCGGCACAGCTGCAAGGTGGTGACGACAAGGTCGAGGCCAAATCCATTCCCACCAACCTTACCGCGGCACATACCCGCGTGGTGGGGCAGCAACTGTTCTCATCTACCCGCTACACCTTAGGGACCTATCGGGAACTTGAACGTGCCGACACCGACACCGTTGTGCGCAAGGAGTTTGTCCCGGCAATGACGGTGGGATGGACGCTGGACTATGAGTATAACCGACATAAGTTTCTGAACACCAACGCTGCCGAGGCGGCCAAGTTTTGGGACAATGCCTATTTCAGCACCAAGGAGACCAATGATGTCACCCGCTTTTGGTCACTGCAAAACACCTTGTCGGTGTTAATGCATCAGGGGTTCAAACCGTATATCCCGGTAGGGATTGCCGCATGGTTGCGCCATGAGGCTCGCCGGGCCATGCAGGCTCATATCCCCGATGAGATTACCGGCGAGGATGCCACGGAGGGGTTGACGCCGTTGCCCGATGTTGTGCCCGTGCATGCACAGACGCAAAACCGGTTGTGGGTTGGCGGTATGGTGACGCGCGACCGGCTCGGGCCGTTCGCCGCTGATGCATCGTTGGAGGCCGGTGTCTTTGGCTCGGCTATCGGAACCTTCTCCGTCAAGGGTAATCTTACCGCCAAGGTGGAGATCGGCAGACTTGGCGAGTCTTCAGTGCACCTATACACAAAGCTGCTCAATCAACCACCCCCTTATTTTTACAGTAATTTTATTTCAAACCACTTCATTTGGGCAAACTCTTTCAAGAAGGTACGCACTTTCAATCTTGGGGGTGAGATAAAGCTGACAGGGGCAGGCACCAGGTTACGCGTTGACTACAATGCCATTGACAATGCGGCATTTTTTGGCGAGGACCAGTTGCCGACACAAGCCACAGAGGCCGTGCATGTTTTGGGCGCGCGCCTGTGCCAAGATTTGCACATTGGCATTTTGCATTGGGATAACACACTCACCCTGCAAACCACGTCAAAGGCAGAGGTAATTCCCTTGCCGACCTTTACTGTCTACTCAAATCTGTATCTGAAGTTCAAGGTAGCCAAGGTGTTGGATGTACAATTGGGTATTGACTGCGACTACTACACCAAATACTACTCACCGTCATATCAACCGGCAACCATGGCGTTCTACAACCAGCGGCATACCCAGGTCGGCAACTATCCGTTTATGAACGCCTACGCCAATTTCAACCTCAAGCGGGCCCGGTTCTACGTACTGCTCAGCCACTTCAACAAAGGGTGGCTTGGAGGCAACAACTATTTCTCGATGCCCCTGTACCCCCTCAACCCCATGCGATTCCAGATGGGCGTCAGCGTCAACTTCGCCGATTGAGGCCGCATCCGGAACGCCTCAGCCATTGCCCCACAGCCGTTTGCCAATAACCGTGCGTCAGTACGTTCGCGGTGTGCAAATGGTAGCATAAATGATTGACTTTCAAAATAATATACGCCAAGACAATACCCAAACATACTTTCTACGTTCGTGTATTCTACTGGGGTGGGTAGGGGGGACTTACAGGGCGATTGGTTCGTCCTCTTGGAAGTCTCGGGGTGCGGTTTGGCCTATCACGGTGTCCCAAAGCATCGGGCTTACTCCGTTGCCGGGACGTTTTACGGTGAGGTTTTCTTCAGAGAATATGTCGCCGCGTTTTATATTTTTTGCGGCTAAAATGCTTTTACGCGCAACAGCAATATTGGGTCTTTCAGCCTCAGCCACCTGTTTTATGGGAGACCCCAACGATTTCTCAACAGCACGTATACCCTCAACCATTTCTTTGAGCTCAACGGGGTCAAGCGATGCTCGGTGGTCGGGCCCCTCCATGGTTTTGTCAAGGGTGAAGTGCTTCTCTATGATTTGTGCGCCCATGGCTACGGCAGCCAGTGGAACATATATACCGGGGGTGTGGTCGCTGTAGCCCACCGAGCCGCAACCCAATGCCTCAAGGGTGCACATGGCACGCAGGTTCACCTGGTCGAACGGGGTGGGGTATTGTGTGGTGCAATGCAGCAGTGCGATATCCTTGCGGGTCAGGTTGCCGCCGGCGGTGAGTACCTCTACGGCAGCATCTACCTCACCGAGAGTTGACATACCGGTTGACAGCACAACCTTTTTGGCGTATTTTGCAATCTTTCTTAGATACGGGAGGTTTGTAATCTCGCCTGACGGTATCTTCCAAAAATCCATGCCCAGAGGAGCAAGGGCATCGATAGACACAAGGTCAAAAGGTGTACTGACGAATCCGATCCCCACTTCGCGGCACAATGCGGCAAGCTCGGGGTATGCGTCCAGCCCGAGGTGGATGCGTTTGCACATCTCAAGTTGCGATTCTTGACTGCCGGTAGTCTCCTTCTGGTACTCAGCCTTGGGAGCATAGCGTGAAATCACCAACTCGGGGACAGCTGTCTGGAATTTGATGTAGTCGGCACCGGCTCGGGCGGCCTCATGGACCATGCGGCAAGCAAGGTCAAAGTCGCCGTTGTGGTTGACGCCGGCCTCAGCAATTATAATTACCTTTTTGCTCATATCGGGAAAGCAACTTCTTCCATATAACGTTTAACAATCACGGCCCGCGGCTTCTGCAGCGGGGAGGCGGGGTGTCCGGTAGCCTCGTTCAGCACCAGGTGGGGGAGATTTACACCGGCCGCAATGGTTGCCACAGCGCCGCCTCCAAAACGCGGATTGACCTCCATGAGCAACGGGGCCCCGTTTTCATCTTCGATAAACTGAACCGTTACGGCACCGCGCAGGTCAAGGACCTCAAGGACAGCATGTGTGGCATCAATTATATCAGTGGCCTCGGGGTGCACGGTGGTGACACAAACCTCACCACCCATCACGATGTCCCGTGTGCGCGGGCTGATGCACTCTATACGCCCGTTGTCAACGCGGCGATAACAGTCAACGGTCCACTCCCGGCCATTTATAAACTCCTGAACCAGATATTCGTCGGCTGAAACAGCGTCAAACTCAGCCTCAGAGGAAATTATCTTTATCCCCTTTGATGCTGACCCCCGTCGCGGCTTGGCGATAAGTTTGCGACCGTCAAATACTGTTGCGGTGCGCGGAACCGCTATACCGGCCTCCATAAAAAGCCGTGAAGCGACTTTTTTGTCAAACATGCCTGTCACCGAGTCGGTGGTGCCGGCGGGGACAAAGACATCACCGAAGCGGTCACGGTAAGCGGTTGCAACACTTATAGACCCGTCTACAAACGGGACAATCATATTTATGCCGTTTTCAATGACGCAGCGGTGCAAGTCATCCAATATGGCAGGGTCATCCCAACGGAGCCCCAAAAGAATTTTCGCCTCTACCGCAATAGGCTCTTTGGCTGAAAGCTCATAGCTGTACAAATGAGCGTTGAGACCCATGGTCTCAGCTTGTCGCTTAAAGTGCCGAGCCATTGACACACGCTTTGCGCCTCCCAAAAACAGTATGCCGTATGGGGTCATCGGTTGTAGATTTCCGGTTTGTATTTTTTCAGATTCTCAGGGCGGGTAAACCATTCCACGGTTTTTGTCAATCCCTGTTCAAGGGTATGTGTGGGTCGCCAATCTGTCAAGGTCGTTATTAGGGAGTTGTCACCGCAAAGCCTCTTGACCTCAGACTTTGAGGGGCGTATGCGCTGGGGGTCAGTGACAAAATCCACTTCGCAACCCATAACGCGGGCAATAGTGTCCAACGTTTGACGCATGCTCACCTCGGTCCCCGTGGCAATGTTTATCTCCTTCCCCTCAAGGCCGGGCGTTGTGCCCAGGGCAATAAATCCCGCGACAGTGTCTGTGACATAGTTGAAGTCGCGAGTAGGGGAGAGGTCACCAACCTTGATGGTGTTCATGCCTGAGGCTATCTGGGTGATGATGGTTGGGATAATGGCACGTGCGCTTTGCCGGGGGCCGTAAGTGTTGAACGGTCGCGCTATAACTACCGGCAAATTGAACGCGTTGTAGAAACTAAGGGCTAAGGCATCAGCGCCAATCTTGGTGGCTGAATACGGTGACTGCGGTTGGCGGGGATGGGTCTCGGGGATTGGTACCTGCAATGCGGTGCCGTATACCTCGCTGGTTGAGGTCACCACAATGCGGCCAACCCCGTTGTCGCGCGCTGCCATACACATGTTCAGGGTACCCTTGATATTTGTATCAACATAGCTGTCGGGGGCTATGTAGCTGTAGGGGATTGCTATGAGTGCCGCAAGATGATACACTGTGTCCACATCGCGGCAACTTTCCCGACACAGGTTCGGGTCGCGCACATCCCCGGTGACGACTTCCAGATTAGGGTGAGACAGCCCCTCAAGCCAACCCCAGTTGTTGAAAGAGTTGTATTGAGCCAACGCCCGCACAGTAGCACCTTTTTGCAACAGGCCCTCCACAAGGTGAGAGCCGATAAAACCGTCGGCACCGGTAACCAGAACCTTCATCAGTATACTTTTTTCAGGTTAAAAATTCTGCCCTCGTATTCCAGGGTCATACTTCCGCCCCCACGTTCAACGATTTGCATTATAAAAGGAGCGTCGCCGGGCAAGCCCAACTCCTTGGGTATGGTGTAGAGGTAAGCGTTGTCGCCGGCGACCTGCCAGTGCGTGAAGTCTATACGCAAATCCTTGTCGGTACAGGTGTATGTGCCATAGCTTTTGATTGCCTCATGGTGGGGAAGGTTAACAGTAATTTCAAGGATGTCATTTTGGAAAGCCCAGATAATTTGGTCCTCAGCCGGGGCATCCTTCTCGGTAACTCGCCAGAACCCGTACAACTCACCAATGTCTCCGTTATTTTGTGTGCACCCGGTGGCTATAAAAAGCAGTGCCAACCAGGCTATATATTGAATGCGCTTCATACAATTTACCTCTTTGAAAACAGGGTGAAGTTGCCGGTGTATGTGACTGTGGCGAGAGCGCCAAACGAGTTGCCGGGCATATCCCCGTGGTCGTATGCCAGTTGGGCTTCGACGTTCAGTCCCGGCAGAGAGCTGATATTCCAGTTGATACCGGCGGCCACCGATGTTGAACTTATAGGCTCAGGCAGCATTATTTTGCCATTACCCCAGGCTTTGCGAAACCCGCCGCGCACTTGCCATGACAGGGCCGGGTTGATGTTGCCACGGGCAGCCACGTGGAAACCCCTCATGCGGTTACCGACGTAAGCCATATATCCGTCAAGGTTATAAGCCGGTGCCATAAGCATGGGTGTACCGATTGACAGGCCATAGTTGGCGTATGAGTTATACATGGTGTTGTTATAGTAGTCGTCGGCACCGGTCGCCTCGCTCCCGATACTCTCGCCCGGGAAGTCAGCGGGGGCGTAGTGCATAGGGCCGCTTTGGTTTGTGAAGTCAAGATACTCGACAACAACGCCGGTGAGCAAGTCATGCGCCACCGAGCCGGTCCACTCAAGGCCCCACAAGCCGTCCCATCCGTTGCGGCGCCCGATGCCGGAGCCATCCTCCCAGGGCCACTCAAAGTAGGCACTGACTTCGCCCAATTGTTGCGGAAGTCGGTAGCGGGCCTTGAAGTCCCAGCTGCCAAGGTGGTTCCCCTCATAGAACCCCTCATCGCCGTTGCGCATGGGCAACAGGGCGTGAAACAGCGTTTTGGAGGTGACAGAATGTTTCTCACGTTTTATCAGTTCCCCTTTGTTATACAAGTAGTACGTCCCGCCAAAAACATCTGCGGCCTGCATTCCCAGGGTCACACTGAAGTTGACGTTGGGGTTGGTGCGGAAGTAGCAGCGTTTGTAGTTATACCATTCGCCGATGTCATAATGTCCGTTAAAGAGGTTTGACCGATTCTCCCACCAGTCGCCGTCGGTCATTTTGCCAAAGGAGATTTCACCTTGGATTTGTACCCAACCGTTTGTAAAGGGGATGTTTTGGAAATCAACGAATCCTACTCGCAATTCAGGGATAGGTCTGGCATTTCCGCTTTCAACCAGATCGCCGCTGGTAAGTGTTTGGTCAAGCAGGGCACTGCTGTGTTCCTTTAGGCCCAAAGTGGCGAAGCACCCGCGCCATTTCACCTCGCCATACAGTTGTTGTATCCATGCACGCGCCGGATGCTCAGGATGCGAGAACCAACTTTGCGTCTTGTAGTCATAGCGGTCCCAGTCATGCCCGGCAACGCCCCCGCCAATCAGGTCAACACCAAAACCCCAGCTGAACCGCTCATCAAGGTTTATGGGACTCATGACCGTCCCGCGGGCCAGGAAAGTCCAGTCTGAGGAGACAACCCCATGCTTCAGGGCACTGTTGTAGAGAGGTGCGAACTCTCCCGAAGCCCCTGAGACAATAGCCGAAGCACTGTAGTCCACCCCCTTTTGGGCCGGAAGTGAGGAGGCGATACAGAGCAACGATAGGAATAATGCAGCTTTTTTCATTACCCTGCAAAGGTACAAAAATTTGTGAACCCTTATATATAGTTGTGTTAAGGCGCAGAAGCTTTAAGAAGCAACAAAAAGGGGGATGTGCTGCGCGGCACCCCCCCTTGTAGGAATTTTATGTAGCTATGTATTACATGCTCTTGCGCAGGTTCTCAACACGCTCATAGTTGTCATTGTCCTTCATCTCATAGTACAGAGATGAGAGCACCTTCAGCGCATCGTATCCGTTTTCAGGGTCCAGACGGTAAGCCTCCTCAAGGGCGGCAGCAGCTTTCTGCAGCAAGGGAAGTTGCTCGGTCTGGAAGTACTGGTTGTACTCATTGCCCTCTTTACCCTTGTATGCGTCATATACCTTGTTGTTCTTCTGGGCATAGGCGTTGCCAAGGTGCAGGAAGTTCTTAGCTGAGGGGGCCAGTTGTGAGGCTTTCTCATAGTTCTCAATAGCCTTGTCAAGGTCGCCGATGCGCTCGCTCAGCACACCCAGAGATGAGTATACGGCACCGTTCTGCGGGTCCTTTGAGAGTTCCTCCTGAAGCATTTGTGCAGCCTCGTCAAACTTCTCCTGGTCAATATAACCGTTTACGGCATATTGCAGATACACGGGGTTCTCTTTGCCAAATTTGTCATGGGCAAGGCGGCTGTAATAGATAAACTGGTCCATGTCCTTGAGGTCATGAGCCACAATGGCAGCACGCTTGTACATCTCCTCGGGAGCCACGCCGGTGGCAACACCTTTCTGCAGGGCGGCGAGGGCAGCCTCAAGGTTCTGTGCCTGGATGGCTGCTGAGCTCTGGTTAAGGCGCAGGCTGGACTTAACGGTATCGTTAAAGGCTGTCTGAATGCCGGGGGTCAGTTGAGGATTGTCGGCAAGGAATAGAAGGGCATCCCAGGCATCATAGGCTCCCTGATAGTCACCGGCCTGATAGAAGTCAACAGCTACCCTGTCAAAGTCGTTGAAGTGACCGCCAAGGATGTTGCTGATTTCTTTGGAGTATTTAGGCTTTACTTTCCCTTTTTCATCGGGGAGTGAGTCCAGCGGGAGGGCCAGACGGAAATATGAGTAGCCGTCCATCAGGGCTTTGCCGGCATCCTTCTTGTCAACCTCTCCACCAAGCTGCTGAGCCGTGAAGTAGTAGTCATATACCTTGAAGGCGTATTTGCCGGGGACAAAATATGTCTGAGCCAATTTTTCTGTCTCAGGGTTTGAAAAAGCGGGTTTCAAAGCCTGAACGGCTGAGGCGTATGCCTGATAATTATTGGCTTTCTTCAGCAATTGCTCGGCATCCTTGATAACCTGCATCTGGGCTGACGCACCAAAAACGGTGGCCATTGCAAGGCCTAAGGCCATGATTGATTTCTTCATATCTTGATATTGTATGGTTGTCAGTTAGATAAAATGGTGCATTATTCGTCAACGTCATCCTCCCCGGGGGTGTCATCCTCTACATCATCGTCAGGCTCGTTGTCATCCTCGGGCTCTTCATCAAACAATTCCTCGTTTATTGCCTCGGTGATTTCTTCGGCCTGCTGGTCAATGAGTTCATTGTCCACCTCCTCCTCGGGGTCGGTAGCGACCGAGCAGATTGATGCAATGGTGTCATTGTTCTTCTCGAGGTTGATCAGACGCACACCCTGGGTGTGGCGTCCCATCACGCGTATGGCTGAGATATTCATCCTCAGCGTTATGCCTGAGATATTTATAATCATCAGGTCCATTTCATCGTTTACCGAGAGTATGCCCACAAGCTTACCGGTTTTGGGGGTGATACGCATTGTCTTCACGCCCTTGCCACCGCGGTTGGTGGTGCGGTATGCTTCAAGGTCGGTACGCTTACCGTATCCGTTTTGGCTGAGAACAAGAACCGTGTTGGGAGAGTCTTGTGCCATGGCCACCATGCCCACAACCTCGTCATCACCGGTGTCGTCAAGTCGCATGCCGCGAACACCGGCCGACACTCGACCCATAACACGCACCCTGTCCTCAGAGAAGTGTATTGCACGGCCGTTTTTGTTAGCCATGATAATCTGCGAGTTGCCATCGGTAAGGTCAACGTTGATAAGGCGGTCACCCTCGTTGATGACGATGCCTTTAACGCCCTTGGCGCGCGGACGTGAGTAAGCCTCGAGACTCGTCTTTTTGATAAGGCCCTGAGCCGTGGCAAAGATCAGGTAGTGGCTCTTTACAAAATCGGGGTCGTTAAGGCCTTTCAGGGGGATTACGGCACTGATGGCATCATCGTTTTCGATGTTCAGCAGGTTCTGTATGGCGCGACCCTTGCTGTTCTTGGCGCCCTCAGGCAACTCATATACCCTGAGCCAGAAGCAGCGGCCCGTGGTGGTGAAGAAGAGCAGGTATGAGTGCATTGACGCCGTGTAGATGCTCTCGATGAAGTCCTCGTCACGGGTATTGCTGCCGCGAGAACCAAGGCCTCCGCGGCCCTGGGCGCGATACTCGGTGAGCGGGGTACGCTTGATGTATCCCATGTGGCTGACGGTGATAACCATATCGTCATCAGCATAGAAGTCCTCGGCGTTGAAGTCGCCGGCCATATAGTCAATGTCGGTTTTGCGCTCGTCGCCAAATGAGTCGCGCACCTCCTCAAGTTCACCTTTTATGACATTGCGGCAGACATTCTCGTCGCTGAGGATAAGCTCCAGACGACCAATCTCCTCCTTAATATCCTGATAGGCTGCATGCAACTTGTCCTGTTCCAGGCCGCTGAGGCGTTTCAGCTGCATGTCAACGACTGCCTGAGCCTGCGCCTCTGAGAGGTTGAAGCGGTTCATAAGGCGCACCCGCGGATCCTCATCCCTCGGGGTTGTCTTGATAATCTCGATCACCTCATCAATGTTATCGCAGGCGATAATCAGGCCCTCCAGGATGTGAGCGCGCTCGCGGGCTTTGCCAAGCTCAAATTGTGTGCGGCGTATCACTATTTCATGGCGGTGACTGAGGAATGCCTCAAGAATCTCCTTGAGGGTTAAGAGCTTGGGACGGCCGTTTACCAATGCAACGTTGTTCACCGAGAATGATGCCTGCATCTGCGTCATCTTGTACAGCTTGTTGAGCACCACTTTGGCATTGGCATCGGTGCGCACCTGTATGACGATGCGCATACCCTCATAGTTACTCTCATCCTTGATGTCAGAGATCCCCTCAAGTTTCTTTTCGGTAACCAGTTGGGCGATGTAGGCAACCAGTTCAGCTTTGTTAACGTTGTAAGGTATCTCGCTGACAATAATGTTCTCATGATTATCCTCGACCTCAATCTCGGCACGTGCACGCAGAACTATACGTCCGCGGCCGGTCTCGTAGGCATCTTTTACGCCCTGATATCCGTAGATGGTTCCGCCGGTGGGGAAGTCCGGTGCCGGGATGTACTTCATTAACTCAGCGGTGCTGAGGTCAGGATTCTCAAGAAGGGCTATCGAGGCGTTCAACGACTCGGTGAGGTTGTGGGGAGCCATGTTGGTGGCCATACCCACGGCGATACCCGAGGCCCCGTTTACCAACAGATTGGGGAAGCGGGTGGGGAGCACCACCGGCTCCTTGCGCGAGTTGTCATAGTTGGGTTGGAAGTCAACAGTGTCGCGGTCGATATCCGAGAGCATGTCCTCGCCCAGTTTGCGCAGTCGCACCTCGGTGTAACGCATAGCCGCGGGGCCGTCACCGTCAACCGAGCCAAAGTTTCCGTGGCCGTCAATCAGGGTGTAACGCATGGCCCAGGGCTGAGCCAGGCGCACAACCGTGCCATAGATTGACGAGTCGCCGTGAGGGTGGTACTTACCCATGACCTCGCCCACGCAGTTTGCAGATTTCTTGTGGGGGCGGTCAGCAGTATTACCCATCTCATGCATGCCGAAGAGTACGCGGCGATGCACGGGTTTCAATCCATCACGAACATCGGGGAGTGCACGTGCCACAATCACAGACATTGAATAGTCAATGTAGGCTGACTGCATCTCATTCTCGATGTTAATCTTTATAACTCGGTCTTGTTCAAGCATTGTTTTTCTTTCCTGAAATTGCACACAAAGGTACAAAAAAAACAAAAACAGGCCAATCAAACCCCTATTTTTTCAGCATAAAGCGCCGACGGGTTGATTTTTGAAGAATTTAGGTGAAAGGCTCAAGAAATATTTGTTGAATTGGCAAAAAGTGTTTACCTTTGCCACGCAATGCGGCAGTAGCTCAGTTGGTAGAGCATCAGCTTCCCAAGCTGAGGGTCGCG
>CAYMNF010000008.1:0-43518 GCA_964391735.1 uncultured Bacteroides sp.
CAACTACATGAAGGGTGCTAACATCGCCGGCTTCATGAAGGTTGCTGACGCTATGCTTGGCCAGGGCATCATCTGATTCTGATTAATCCAATATAGAACATTTCGAGCCGGGAGTTTTCTCCCGGCTCGTTGTTTTTTAGGTCTTTAGCCTCAAAGCATTACCGCAAAATTGAACGCAAGCTTTGATGGGTAAGCTGTATAATAATGTACTTGGGCACCGGCCGTTGACAGGTAATGACGGTTTGGCGTCATACCCAAAGAATAAACCACGCTGAACTTGAACAATCGGTATTGAGCACCAATTCCCCATTCCCAATACCAATTAACCCTTTCGGGGGAGCCGTCACCAAACTTTAAATGGAAGCCATCCTTTGTTGAGTCCTTCGGGTCAATCACATCCTGCAGTAAGCCCACATTCAGCCCGGGTCCCGTTTCAATAGAAACCTTGAAACGATTGTTGAAAGAGTATTGCCACATTCCATGGAACGGGAAGTAGAGACTTACATCCTCGATGCGCATGGTCTCAGCCTCGTTTTTACATGAGAATACCTCTCCAAAAATTCCCGTAGCAAACCCGAAACCTTGCCGGCACAATACCGGCTGAATAGGGATACCGAACTGGACACCCTGCATGTGCCCCTTTTCACCCCAAAAGTTGCATTGGTTGTGCTTGCTGCCGGTGTAATAGCTGTACCATTTAGTGGAAAAACTGCACCGTAACCCCCACCAACCACGGCCATACCAAATTGAGCCCTCTTGTTGGGCAGAAGCCGATAGTGCTGCCATTGCCACCAATGCAAGGAGTGCAATCCTCAGTTTGAACCTTTTTACCACCCGGCTCATGATAGGTCACGGTTATAATTAGTTATACACACAGCGGCACCGGCTGAACAAGGATTTGTTCGGCCGGATAATACTTTCGCGTAACGATAGTTTTGCGTACTCACCTCTTTGAGGGTCTGCCTTTCTACCGCATAATACTTACAAGCAGTCGCTTCATCATAACTGCTACTTAACACTGATATTTCGTTCCTTGGTTTTTCAATCCTACTGACGGCGACATCGGCAATCGGGGCCGGGATAAAACGCCAACAGGACATCTGGCTATCAAGCGTTATCGAACAGGGATGAGACATCGGTGTTTTGTTTGACAGGTTATTCTATCTTATCAACCTGCGAGAGGGCCGTTTGGTTCACGGCATGATGATTTCGGGCATGATCGTGACGATAAAGTTGCCAAGAATTAACCAGATTATGCCAAATACAGTAAAAGCCTCCGGCCATAGCCGTGACGGGCGAAAAGAAGGTGAAACCCAGCCAGATGGCAAAAATAGTATTCTTTTGCCCCAACGCCTGCCCGGCGGTAATTCGGTCATTGTCCCTCGCTCCGACCTTTCTTCCTAACCAAAACTGCACAAGACAGCATACCAAAGATATGAAAACTATACCGATGCGCGCAGGCACAGAAACCTCAGAGTGCACTATGCTACGCGTTGTCATCCCCAATGCCACCACCAATGCACACGCCCAGATATAAAATGGCAAATTAGGGTACCTTAACAGTCTTTTGTGCATAGCCGGCCAAAGCCTGCGCACAAGCAGTGCCAAGACCAAAGGCAACAGAAGCAATGGAAAGACCTTCCCCATTATAATGAGCATGGTATTGAGTATATGCACGTCCGGGCGGGGATATATAAAGGGGACCAATACGGGGATAAGGATTGCCGCCACAAGGTTTATCACGATTGTATAGGTTGCTATATGAGCCAAATTCCCTCCCAACCGTTTGGTTATCACAGCTGCCGCAGTGGCTGTTGGACAGATAAAACAGATCATGGCCCCTTCCAATACCACCCTGTAACCGTTTTGCGGGATAAATAACAGGGCTATGCCGATGCCGACAAAAACCCCGGCCTGTATCAACAGCAAGGGCATACACCAACGGCAGGGCCGAATCTCATGGAGACTGACATTGCAGAAGGACAAAAACAGCATCACGAAAATCAAAAGAGGCTGAGCCGTCTCGGCTATCGTCAGCATCACCCGGTGGGTAGAGTCAAGCCAATGTATTGAGACATAGGTAAAATATCCCAATACCCCTACCAAAATAGCAATTACCAAGGCCCAATCCCTCAGGAATCGGGTGAAGTAAGAGGTATAATGCGATGTCACAACCTCAAAACTCGCTTGTGGTGTGGAACTTTATCTTGGGGAAATCATTCTGGGCCATTTGCAGCACGTAATTTGAGGTTGCCAAAAAGACATCGCGCCCCCGGGTATCTGTAGCCATGTGTTGGTGCTTACGTTTTTTGAAAGCCTCTAAGGCCGCGGCATCCTCCGACTCAATCCAACATGCCTTATACATAGGGAACGGCTCCCAGCGGCATTTTGCACCATACTCATGCAGCAGACGGTACTCAATAACCTCAAACTGCAGTTGTCCCACTGTGCCGACAATCTTTCGGCCATTGAGCTGTGAGGTAAAAAGCTGGGCTACACCTTCATCCATCAACTGGCGTATACCCTTTTCAAGCTGCTTGGCCTTCATGGGGTCGGCATTCTCGAGATACTTGAACATCTCAGGTGAGAAGCTGGGCAATCCCTTAAATTGCAGTTGGGTTCCCTCGGTAAGTGTATCACCGATCTTGAAGTTTCCACCGCTGTCAGGCAAACCGATAATGTCTCCGGGATAAGCCTCGTCCACAATATTTTTCTTCTGTGCCATGAAAGCTGTGGGGGCCGAGAACTTAAGTTGCTTGCCGGTGCGCACCTGCAGGTAGGGCTTATTGCGCTCAAATTTGCCCGAACAAATTTTTACAAAAGCAATGCAACTGCGGTGATTGGGATCCATATTGGCATGGATCTTGAAGACGAAGCCTGAAAACTCCTCATCCTCAGGTTTCACAATATTTTGCTCAGTTTCAACGGGTAAGGGGGACGGAGCAATCTTCACAAAGCAATCTAATAACTCCTTAACACCAAATGTGTTAAGAGCTGACCCGAAGAATACCGGCGCCACATCAGCATTGAGATACTCATCACGATTAAAGGCCGGATATACACCGTCAATAAGCTCGACATCATCTCGCAGTCGCGCAGCATCCTCCTCACCCACAGCCTCGTCAATACGTGGATCAGTCAGTGATGTTATTTCAACCCTTTCAGTAGCTCGTTGCTTATCAGGCCTGAAGAGGTCAAGGCTGTGTTCATATATATTATATACCCCCTTAAATTTAGCACCAATACCAATAGGCCATGACAGGGGACGCACCTTTATCTGCAGCTCGTTTTCAATCTCATCAAGGATATCAAAGGGGTCGCGACCCTCGCGGTCCATCTTGTTGACAAACACGATCACCGGGGTCTTGCGCAAGCGGCATACCTGCATCAGGCGGCGTGTCTGTTGCTCAACACCTTTGGCGGCGTCTATCACAATGATAACCGAATCCACAGCTGTTAAGGTTCTGAAGGTGTCCTCGGCAAAATCCTGGTGGCCCGGGGTGTCAAGGATGTTGATTTTGTAACCCTCATATTCAAAGCCCATTACTGAGGTAGCAACCGAGATTCCGCGCTGTTTCTCAATCTCCATCCAGTCGCTGGTGGCGGTCTTCTTTATCTTGTTGCTCTTTACGGCACCGGCAACGTGGATGGCACCACCAAAAAGCAACAGTTTCTCAGTTAAAGTGGTTTTACCGGCATCGGGGTGCGACACAATAGCAAATGTGCGCCGGCGCATTATCTCGTCTTTTATGGTCATTGATGTTGTATTTGCTCTACGCAGCTTTTGACCTCATCCTGCCACCGGGGCAAGACGAGTGCGTAACTGTTAATAATCTTGGATTTGTCAAGCACGGTATAGGCCGGCCTTTTGGCAGCAGCGGGAAATTGAGCCGTGGTGACAGGGACAATACTATCAGGGTCATATCCTGCAACCCGCAATACCTCTTGTGCAAAGCGGTACCAGGTGGTTTCACCCTGATTTGAATAGTTATAAATTCCCGGCAACCATTCGCGTTGCAACACTTGCATTATGGCTTGAGCCAAGGAGCGTGCCGAGGTGGGGCAACCCCATTGGTCATCAACTACACTCAGAGGACTGCCCTCGCCGGCCATCCTCAGCATGGTTTTAACAAAATTGTGCCCGTGGGGTGAATAAAGCCATTGGGTGCGTATGATTATGCTGTCGGGACATGTCTGTTGCAATATCAGCTCACCCTGCAGTTTTGACCGACCGTAAACCTGCACAGGATTAGTGGAATCCGTTTCAGTGTATGGATCCTCAGCCTTACCGTCATATACATAGTCGGTGGAGATATGTAAAACACGCACGCGGGCCTCGGCTGCCGCAATCGCCATTTTCTCTACACCGAGGGTATTTGTATGATAAGCGGCATCGGGCTCTTTCTCGGCCCCATCCACATTTGTATATGCCGCACAGTTGACAATATGTGTAATCCCCCGGGAACGCAACCAATCGGCAGTGAGCCGGTTCAAATCAAGGGTACTGTGGTCAGTGGCAAAAAACTTGTAACCGCCAAGACACTTCTGCATCTCGGTGCCAAGCTGGCCGGTACATCCGGTTAATAAAATAACCTTGTTTTCCACGGGTGCAAAGGTACAAAATTTCTTACCCGTGGAAAAGGGTCAGCGAAAAAGGATAGAGCGGGTATCTGTCCAGCCTGCGTTGCCGTTGCGCAATGTCACGGTTGCCAGACCGGTGCCGGCTTTTTCGCGGGCTAAGGCCATGACCTCGGCAGTATTTGTAAAGCCACTAACGGTAAATGTTGCTATGACCCTGAATCCACGACGTATGGTTGCAAAAATAGTGTCTGTCGCTGCAATAGTTTTCATAATTGGGTAACTTTTTGTAATACACTGCAAAAAAAGCAAGTGTATGAGAAAATAATCTTCCCATACTCGTTAAGTCATGTTAACAAACCCCTGTTTTTAAGCCTTAAATCTTATTTTTGTATGAAAAACTGACACCTATGCACTATTATCCAGTGTTAACTATAGCCGGGAGCGATCCTTCAGGCGGAGCGGGCATCCAGGCCGACTTAAAGACATTTTCGGCCGAGGGATGCTATGGTATGAGTGTCATTACCGCTATAACGGCACAAAACACTTGTCGCGTCAGCCGGTTTGATGCTTTACCCAGTGACCTTGTCGGGGAGCAACTGAGGTTGATAGCAGAGGATATTCCCCCACTTGCCGCCAAGACAGGCATGTTGGCGACTGCCGAGATTGCCATGACTGTCGCTGAGGCTGTTGAGCAAGGTATGGTGCCCCACCCTGTTGTTGACCCGGTGATGGTGTCAACATCCGGCGCAAAACTCCTTGATGATGCAACAATATCAGCCATGGTTGAGCGTCTTTTCCCCTTGGCTCTGCTCATCACTCCCAATCACGCTGAGGCGTTGGCATTGACCGGGACTGAGGATGTTAACGAACAAATAGTGACTCTGAGGCAAATGGGCTGCCGCAATATTTTGCTTAAGGGGGGCGACAAGAAAACCCAACGGGGTGTAAAACTCGACTGGCTGGCATTGGAGGATGTCAACGACCCCATCCCTCTGGTTGCCGATGAGATAGACACCCGCAATACCCATGGAACAGGGTGTACCCTGTCGGCTGCTATAGTGGCGCGTTTGGCATTAGGCGACAACCTGGAGACGGCTGTGCGTCGGGCCAAACTTTTCATCACTCGGGCACTGACAGCCGGCAGCCGTGTGAGCATCGGCAAAGGACATGGCCCGGTAAACCATTTTTTTGACCCAAAACGTCTTAAAACATCAAATTGAATATCCTCTATATGAAAGTTACTATAAATTCGAAAACAGTTGAAGTGCATGAAGGAGCTTCTCTTTCAGAGGCTCTTAGGGCTGCTAATCTTGTCGGGAAAGGGGTTGCGACAGCCGTGAACGGCGAAGTCGTGCCGGCCGGAGACCGGGAGAGTTACATACTTAATCCCGAGGACAACATCCTGCTAATCAAGGCCTTTTATGGTGGATGAATTGCGGATAGCAATTACGCCTCCCAACCCATTGATGGATGAGGGAAGGCTAATTGGAAGACTGCTTGAGGGCGGTCTTTTCAACCGCATACATCTGCGACACCCTGACCTTACAACGCGTGAGGTGTCAGCAATAATTGAACAGGTGCCACAGAAATGGCACAACCGCTTGCATCTTCACGGACATTTCGACCTCGTGAATGAGTTCAATATCGGTGGAATACACCTAAACCGTCGTTGTCCGTTGATGCCTGCAGGATACAGTGGTGAGGTTTCGGCATCTTGCCACAACCTGGAGGAAGTGGAACGGTGCGAAAAGGCGGGATTACAGTATGTGACTCTGAGCCCCGTATTTGACAGTGTCTCCAAGCCGGGATACAATGCAGCTTTCACTGCTGATGAGCTTAAAGATCTTGAACGTTTCAAAATAAAAATTGTGGCTTTAGGAGGGGTTACTCCTGATAATATTGCCCTTCTGCGGCCATACAATTTCCATGGGTATGCCATGTTAGGAGCCGTCCCCTGGAATGCTTAAACCAAACAACACCTTTTGAATCATTATGTTACAATTCATAACCAAAGAAAGCGAAGAATACTCGATTGCCGAGTTAGTGCAAATGGCGATTGAGGGAGGTTGCCGGTGGGTGCAACTGCGCATGAAGGATGTTCCCGACAGTGAGGTTAGTGCCGTGGCTCGTGAGCTTATCCCCATGTGCAGTGAGACAGACACCTTTCTGATTATTGATGACCGTGTTGAGGTTGTGAATGAGCTGAAGGTAAGCGGGGTGCATTTAGGACCGGATGACATGAGCCCGAGAGAGGCCCGCGAGCTTCTGGGTCCCCATGCAGTGATAGGGGTAACTTGCCACTCAGCCGCCGACATTCTTGCTTTGCGCGGCTTGGATATTGACTATGTAGGACTCGGCCCCTTCAGGCATACTACCACCAAGAAGAATCTTGCTCCCCTACTTGGGCTGGAAGGCTACCGGACCATCATTAAAGAGGTACGCGAGGCCGGGATGGAAATACCCATTGTGGCAATCGGCGGGATAACATTGGATGATGTTGATGACCTAATGGCAACCGGTGTAAACGGGCTGGCCGTCAGCGGTGCCATTGCCGACGCACAAGACCCCGTGAAAGCCACTGAACTATTTATTGAAAAACTGAACAAATATAATCAATGATACAAGATAAGCTTGAGGTTGGAGGCCGCGAATTTGCCTCACGCCTCTTTGTTGGTACCGGAAAATTTTCATCACCTGAGGTTATGCTTGAGGCAGTAAAAGCCTCAGGTACAGAGATGGTTACAGTGGCCATGAAGCGCGTTGACATGGAGAACGAGGCTGAGGACCTAATGCTCACTCACATCAACCGTGACCATGTACAATTGCTGCCCAATACCTCCGGAGTGAGGGATGCACGTGAGGCTGTTCTGGCAGCTAAGTTGGCACGTGACATATTTGGTACCGACTTTATAAAACTTGAGATACATCCCGACCCGAAATATCTGATGCCGGACCCGATTGAAACCCTCAAGGCTACCGAGGAGTTGGCCAAATTAGGGTTCAAGGTATTACCATATATACAAGCGGACCCTGTTCTGTGCAAGCATCTTGAGGAGGCCGGCAGTGCTGCGGTGATGCCCCTTGGAGCCCCAATTGGCACAAATAAGGGTCTGCGCACACGCGATTTGCTTGAAATAATTATTGCCGAAAGCCGTGTCCCGGTGGTGATTGATGCCGGGTTAGGTGCTCCAAGCCATGCCGCAGAAGCGATGGAAATGGGTGCGGATGCGGTTTTGGTGAACACCGCCATTGCCGTTGCGCAGAATCCCGTTGAGATGGCGATAGCTTTCAAGGAGGCCGTACAGGCCGGTCGCCGTGCTCACCTTGCCGGCTTGGGTGCTGTATCAACCGGAATAAGGGCTGCGGCGTCGTCACCCCTAACAGCCTTTTTGGACTGACATTTTAACCTTAAAACTTCTGTAAATCATGAAAATAGACAATATAGACGTACACTCTTATCCCGGCTCTGAGAAGGTTTACCTGCCCGGTAAAAAGTTCCCTGAGCTGCGTGTTGCCATGCGTAAAATCAATCTTACCCCAACATGTACTGTTGGTGAGGATGGTGAGAAAGTTCTGCATGAGAACGCCCCGGTATATGTATATGATACTTCGGGCGTATATACCGACCCGGCCGTTGAAACAGATATTAATCGCGGTTTGCCTCGCATACGTGAAGCGTGGACCTCAAAACGTGAGGATCTGGAAACTCTTCCCGAGATTACGTCGCAATACGGACGCGAGCGCTTGGCCGACAAATCGTTGGACGAGATTCGGTTTCCTCACCACTATGCTCCCCGTCGCGCCAAGCCCGGTGCACGGATAACACAGCTTGACCTGGCAAGGCAGGGAATTGTTACCCCCGAGATGGAGTATGTGGCAATACGTGAAAACCAGAATGCCGAGGCTTTAGGACTAATGACCCATATCACCCCTGAGTTTGTACGAGATGAGGTTGCTGCCGGCCGTGCCATTATCCCGGCGAATATCAATCACCCTGAGGCTGAACCTATGGTAATAGGTAGCAAGTTCCTTGTAAAACTGAACACCAACATCGGCAACTCAGCCCTCTCATCAGGCATCCCTGAAGAGATTGCAAAATGTGTATGGAGCTGCTATTGGGGTGGAGATACTCTGATGGATTTGTCAACGGGAGATAACATCCATGAGACCCGCGAATGGATTATTCGCAACTGCCCCGTCCCCATGGGTACGGTTCCTGTATATCAAGCCCTTGAAAAGGTGAACGGGCGTGTTGAGGACCTTACTTGGGAGGTTTATCGCGACACGCTTATCGAGCAGGCCGAACAAGGTGTCGACTACTTCACCATCCATGCCGGTGCTCTGCGTGCACATGCCGATCTGATTGGGGAACGTGTAACGGGCATAGTGAGCCGCGGCGGCTCTATTATGACCCGCTGGGCGGTAATCCACAATCAAGAGAATTTCCTATACACCCACTTTGATGAGATTTGCGACATCCTGGCTCAATATGATGTTGCAGTGTCACTGGGCGATGGTATGCGTCCCGGCAGTATCGCCGATGCCAACGACCGCAGCCAGTTTATGGAGTTGGATGTACTTGGCGAACTTACCGACAAGGCTTGGGCAAAAGGAGTGCAAGTGATAATCGAGGGCCCCGGACATGTGCCCATGAATAAGATTCGCGAAAACATGGACCGCCAGATTGACAAATGCCACGGTGCACCCTTCTATACCCTCGGGCCATTGGTGACTGATATTGCCCCCGGGTATGACCATATAACTTCTGCCATCGGGGCTGCCAATATAGCATGGATGGGGACCGCAATGATCTGTTATGTTACACCCAAGGAGCATTTGGCACTCCCTGAGCTGGAGGATGTGCGTGTCGGGGTGGTTACCTACAAGATTGCAGCCCACGCCGCAGACTTGGCCAAGGGTTTCCCGGGGGCTCAGGTGCGTGACAATGCCATGAGTCGTGCACGTTTTGACTTCAGGTGGAAGGACCAGTTTAATCTGAGTCTTGACCCCGAGCGGGCACGTCGATACTATGTTGAAAGCCACAAGGGGGATGACCGTTTCTGTACCATGTGCGGCCCCAACTTTTGTGCCATGCGCATTTCAAAAGCCACAATGGAGGAGTGCGGAAAATAATTTAGAGTATTCCCGGGAATGTTTTATGATGAACTGAAAAAGGTCTCATGGCAGAGGGTGACTGATGCCATTGAGTCCAAAACTGCACGCGATGTTGAGGCAGCCCTAAGTGCTGCACATCCGTCGTTAGATGACTTTATGGCCCTGATTTCCCCGGCTGCCGAACCGTACCTGGAGCGGATGGCGCAACTCAGTCGCCATTACACGCTTGAGCGGTTTGGTAATACAATCTCGATGTACATACCCATGTATGTCTCCAACGCTTGTACCAACGGGTGCGTCTATTGCGGCTTTAACCACGCTAACCCCCTTGAACGCGTTACGTTGTCCATGGACCAGGTTAAGGCTGAATGTGAGGCTATAAAGAAACTTGGGCCTTTTGAAAACCTGCTGATAGTAAGTGGGGAATTCCCGGCCCTGAATGGGGTTGACTACCTTGAAAAGGTGTTGCACACCGCGCGGCCTTATTTCCATAATCTCACCATTGAGGTTATGCCCATGCGCCGTGCCTACTATGAGCGGTTGGTTAAGGCCGGCCTCAACGGGGTGGTATGTTTTCAGGAGACCTACAACGAGGCCAACTACAAAAAGTATCACCCTCGGGGCATGAAGTCGATTTTTGAATGGCGTGTCAACGGGTTTGACCGTATGGGTCAAGCCGGGGTACATAAGATAGGTATGGGCGTGCTGTTGGGGCTTGAAGACTGGCGCACAGACGTCACTATGATGGCCATGCACCTGCAATACCTGCGCAAAACATATTGGCGCACCCGCTATTCGGTGAACTTTCCGCGTCTTTGTCCCGCCGAGGGTGGATTTGAGCCTAACGTGGTAATAAGCGACAAGCAGTTGGCTCAGCTCACCTTTGCCTTCCGCATCTTTGACCATGATGTTGACATCTCCTACTCGACACGTGAGGGGGAATCCTTCCGACGCAATATGATGAAGCTGGGCGTCACGTCAATGTCTGCGGGGTCACGCACCGAACCGGGGGGCTACGCGTCTTCACCCGATGCACTTGAACAATTCCACATTACCGATGAACGCACGCCGGCACAGGTCGCTGCAGAAATACGCGCTGACGGTTATGAGCCCGTGTGGAAAGATTGGGACAGAATTTTTGATTGAGATAACTTAAAAATATGGGAAGCTGGATCTGGCCGTTAGTTTTGTTGGTCATTGCAAACATCTTTATGTTTGTGGCCTGGTATGGACACCTTAAGTTGCAAGGTGCCGGCATAAGCACCAACTGGCCCGTGTGGGCTATCGTCCTGTTATCCTGGGGTGTCGCACTGATTGAGTACTGTTTTCAAGTACCCGCCAACCGTATGGGATACAGCGCAAACGGGGGTCCCTACTCGTTGCTTGAATTAAAGGTGATACAAGAGGTGATTACCCTGGTGGTGTTCATCATCATGAGCCTGATGCTGTTCAACGACTTCACCCTGCGGTGGAATCATCTTGTGGCTTTCGGCCTACTTATCGCTGCCGTTTACTTCGCCTTCAAATAGCCCGTAAACAACCCCGTTAAATTATTGAGCAGGAGGTGAACACTAATCTAAGGTGTTTGCCTCCTGCTCGTTTTCTGAAACAGGAGAGTTATAAACAACCATCGGTTTTGAGTTGTTAAAACTTAGTAAAACCTCAATAAAAATGGATTCTGACTCAAAAACGATATCACCGACCTCACAACTCTCTCCTGCACCCAAAAACTATATCCTTTTTATAATCTTCATAGCCTGCATAGGTGCCATGTCATCTTTTGTAAACGACATGTACACCCCAACCATACCGGCTATGATGCGCGAGTTCCACACCACCCCGTCAATGACCCAGATGGGTTTGTCTATGGCGATGATCGGTCTGGGACTCAGTTCCTTATTTTGGGGTTCTTCAAGCGACCGATACGGGCGCAAACCGGTCTTGCTTGTCTCCCTCGTTATCTTCATTATCGCCACAATATTGTCGTTGTTTTCTAAAACGATAACATTCTTTATAATCTGCCGCTTATTTCAAGGCGTAGGAGCCGGCGGCTCAATGGTGCTGTCAACCTCGATTCCCGCCGATATATACATGGGGCGCAAGCTGGCAAAGATTATGGCAATAGTTGGGGCAATCAATGGTATTGCGCCGGCAGTGAGTCCCGTATTTGGCGGTCTGTTGGCCGACTCGGTGGGCTGGAAGGGTATTTTCGTGGTTCTGTTGGCTATAGGGGTAATTGTTACTTTCTGGACAACGGGATACAAAGAGAGTCTTCCACCGGGACGACGTCTTAAGTCTCGAGGCCTCAAAGAATATATTGTGGTGTACAAGGCTCTGCTGCTTAACAAGCGTTTCATGCTTTATGTCACTATCAAAGCCGCCGCAATAGGGTTGCTTTATGCCTATATATCTTCCGCTCCCTTCATTATTCAGGACCATTACGGTTTCAGCGCCTTGGACTTCGGCCTGATATTTGGAGGAAATGCCATAGCCATGAGTATCGGTTCAACCCTTGTGCTACGCTTTAAAGTCCTGAAAAAAGGGTTGGTTGTAGGCTGCTTAGGGCTGTTTCTTTTTGCGATAATCGACGGTATTATGATATGGAATGAAGCGAGGTTCCTGCTTTATGAGGTGTGCGCAATACCGATGCTGCTATGTGCCGGAATGATTTTTTCAAGTGCCAATTCACTGTCAATGGAGGAAGGACATCAGGATGCCGGGACGGCCTCAGCAATCCTTAGTGTGGTAAAATACGCATTCGCTGCAGTGATTACCCCGCTGGTAGGCCTGGGAAATATGTTCCACTCAACCGCCATAGCCTATGTAGGGATAACCGCCGTTGCCGCCGCATTAGCCCTGATAGCAAAACGTCTGCCCCCACTCCCCGATATGGTACGAAATAATTGATAGAGAATATCCCGAAAAATTTTTGATGAAAAATTTGGTGTGTCGGGATTTTGTATTAGATTTGCATCACATTTCTCTATCTATCAAATTTCTTATCCAACATTTCAACTGAAACTAAAATGGCTTACGTTATTACCGATGCATGCGTTAGTTGCGGCACTTGCCAGCCCGTATGTCCCGTAGATGCAATCTCAGAGGGCGAAACCCAATACAACATCGATCCCGATACCTGTATTGAATGTGGCTCATGTGCAGAAGTTTGCCCGAGCGAGGCAATCATCCCGGGCTAACGTTCCGGATAACAGTCTAAGCGCATGTGGGGCTCTCCGATGAGGAGTGCCCCTCATTTTGTTTGATAGGAACTCTTTTTAAGGGATATCCCCGCATATATAAACCGCCGACATGAACAAACCGTCAGCCGTCGCCCGGGCAAACTCCAACATCGAAAGCCATGTAATAATTTGCTTCCCGGCACATTAATCTTCAAAAGATAACACCCAATAAGGACGAGGCAAACCAATTGCAGGTAAAAGATAGTCATCCAACAATTTACCCACCCAGAGATAATACATAAACGGGACGCACGGCAAACCAATTGCATCATAAATAATTGCTACCCAATACTTTATGCGCCCAGGGATAATACCCAAACATATTATCTACGTTCGCGGTGAACCTATTGCAGGATAACAGAGGAACTATAGGGGAGATCGACGTTTGGGGTCGGGAAAAAATGACTCAAAGGTCTTGTCATCGTAATAAACTACAATGCTGACTACTCTTTTTCCTGATTGAGAGTCGGCATTACCGGTTAAAAATGCAATTTTCTTTTCGTTTGCATTTGCATCTTCCGTTCCCTCAGGTTGAGTTTGAGAACTAAAAGCGGAAGATTCAGGTGACAAGGGGAGTGAAGTAGAGGGATGTACTTTTTCAAACTCAGTTCCAAAATCAATACGATGAGTTCTGGGAACAGAATTTACCGTTGCAACCTCCTCTAACGAAGCATTTCTACTGTTTGCATTTAGATATTCGACAGGGTTTGCATTTTCCATCTCACCCTCACCAAACAATAACCACATCATTGATAGGGATGGAAAAGCATCATGTATCTTAGTGATGACTTCATCGCTGACCTTCTTGTTACGCCCGCTCAAAAGCTGAGAAAGAGAGGGGCGAGGAATACCGCACCGGTCGGCAAACTGCGTAACGGGGATATGATGCAGGTCTAAAAAACGCTTAAGACGTGATACTATTTCCATAATAAAATTCTGTTGCTGCAAATGTAAAGACCCTTTTTGATAAATGCAAACTAAAAGTAAGGAATTTACATCTTAAACCTTAGCATATAATGTTGCGATTGTAAATTTTCATCTTCAAACAGTTCTTCTTAATTGTAAAATTACCACGTTATGTTAAAAGATTCTCCCGGCGTAAAAGGAAACATACCTGCTCAACACCTTTTGACAAAACGCAAAAATATGGATCAAACGGAACGATTCCGCTTAATCCATACTTCACATTTTTATCATCATTATCCTTAGCCACAAGGGTTTAAGCGCATAATTTATGCTTTATGTCACCCTAATTGGGCTATATCTTAGAGTATTTATAGCTATGCTTTATATTTTTCAGCTTATTTATCTGGGCAATAATAGATTATATCAAAGTGTTAAAACCTCTTAATCCCCCTTTAGCATCTCTTTTAGCTATTGTCCTGATTCATTAATATCCGTTTCTTGGGACATTCTTTTCAGACGGGATGTCCAATTAACATCTGCAATTTTTAGTGCCTTAAGGAAACCGCTTACTCTCGGGCCCCTCAGGACACCAAAATTTGCAAGAATCAAAACCAATCTTTCAAAATCTTTCAAAACGATGAAGACAACTCTTTGTCTCTATTGTAACACGTTTGTAATAATAATGCCTTAACTTGTTATTTGGTTCATCAATCATCAATTTTTTTTGCCATCCCCTGCATTTTTAACTCTTTTATGTTAATTTTTAGGACAATCCCCTATCCTTTTAACATTTCCACGAGCTACTTCTATCTTTGACATTATACTGAAACATTAAGATTCTCAATTTTGATTTTGTACCTTACTTTTGATTTTTCTACCAATTTTTATACTTTTACCTTGACGACTATTCATATTTATATAATTTCAAACCGAATGAAAAAACTTTTACTTTTTGGTGCTTCGGCATTGGCTGCTTCATGTGCATTTGCTCAGGTTGCCTCGGAACCGGTAAACTACACCTCACAACCGTTTGTATTACCCGGGGCCCTAATCAACCACGTTTCTCCCAACGGCGTTTGGGCCGGCAGCGAGATGTATGGTGCTCTTGTTATAGCCAATCTCGTTGAGGGGACATTTGATTCTTTTGTTCCGGATGATTCCGGCGAACTTGAATTCTATCTGGGTAACGGCAACTCAATATCCAATAACGGTATTTTTGTCGGTACCGAGTATTCAGCAGGTGCGCCAGAGTATTATGAAAACGGTGAATGGATTATTCTTCCCACCAAGGATACAGACAACCTGCAGCTTGAGTGCCTCTCCAACGGTATCACTCCTGACGGCTCGGCAATTGTCGGTACGGTAGGCCGTGGTGTTATGAGCTATGACTCAGACTCACAGATGGCTTTCCCCGCCATTTGGAACCGCAACTCAAATGACAGGTACGACATGTATATTGAGCTGCCCGCCCCCGCAACCGACCTCATGGGTCAAATTCCGCAGCGCGTTACTGCCATAAACATCAGCGCTGACGGCAAAACCATCGCCGGTCAAATCGTTGACAACACCGGCATGATGATCCAGCCCATTATCTTCAAGATGGACGATGAGGGCAATTGGGCATACAAACTGCCGTGCAACAAGCTTTACCATCCTGACATCACCCTTCCCCCCAACCCCGGCGAGGGCCCCGTAATGCCTCAATTGGAAGACTACATGACCGCAGAGGCTTACGAGGAGTACCAACTGGATGTTACAGATTTCTTTAATGGCCTCAAGCCCGACTATCCCGAGGCTACCGATTACATGACCGATGCAAAGGCTGAAGAGTGGGAAAAGGCCATGGCCACCTATGAGGTTGAGAACGAAAAATTCATGGAGAAACTCACCGTGTACTACGATGCACTTGACCAATACCGGGCAGCGATGCCGCTGTTGTCAATGAACAGTTCTTTCCTCTCACCCAACGGTCGCTATCTGCTCAGCTCAATTCAGAAAGGCACATTCTTCTCTCCCGAAAACTACCCCGTTCTCATCGACCTTGAGGAGGATACTCTGGTGATTTCCGAGATTGAAGGACTTGCAACCTACGTTGATGACAACGGTGTGGTGATGGCTGCTACCTCAGTCGTTGGCTCTGCACGTAATGCATGGGTGTCAGAAGACAAGTTTGCATCTTCAACACCTCTTCAGGACTATATCAAGGCTAAGAATGAGGCTGTTTACAACTTTATGAACGAAAATATGCGTCATGACTATGAAAGCTATGACCCCGTAACCTGGGATCCGATCATCGTTGAAAACGAGTGGATTACCGGTACCGCTGTAGCAAATGCCGATATGAGCCTGATCATCACCTGGACCGACAACATCTGGGACTTTGACGAGGAGGCTCCCTATTTCTTCAGCTACATTTTACCGCTTGACTACGAAGAGGGTGGCCTGAGGAATATCAATGACGCAGTATCAGCACTTGCCGTTAGCGGTGAAGGCCATGGCGTGGTTACCATTAACGGCCAGGCCGACCGGCTTGAGGTGTATGACGCACAGGGCCGTCTGGTATTCCGTCGTAATGCCCCCGATGCACGCGTATCCACCAACCTGCCCTCCGGCATCTACATGCTTAAGGTTTATGGCAACAATGGCAATAGCGCGTCAGCCAAAGCCGCTCTATAAAGTTAAGCTTTAATGACTTAGTCCACATTTCTTGTGGTCGTCAAGAGGTTGTGTCATCAGGCACAACCTCTTTTTTCGGGCGTATTGTCAGAGACTACAAAATTTCCTACCTTTGCTGAGATGAAATTTGTAGGAGCACACGTATCAGCATCCCCGTCAGTGGCACAGGCACCAATCCATGCCCGGGCTATCGGCGCCAAGGCATTTGCCCTGTTCACACGCAGCCCCCAACGGTGGAAGTCGCGCCCTCTCTCCGAGGAAGAAATCTCTGAATTTCGCCGCAACTGCAGGGAGATGGGTTTCTCTGCAGACTACATTCTACCCCATGACAGCTTTTTGATTAACCTCGGTTGTCCCGAAGCTGAAAAGTTAGCCATGTCGCGTGAGGCTTTTATTGACGAGATGACACGCGCCGAACTTCTGGGCCTGAAAATGGTAAATTTTCATCCCGGGGCACACATTAACCTGTGCTCGGTTGATGAGTGCCTTAGCCGCATCTCTGAATCAATCAATCTTACCCTCGAGGCCACCCATGGGGTCACAGCCGTGATAGAGAATACCGCAGGCATGGGATCTAACCTGGGATACAGTTTTACTCAATTAGCCCGGATAATTGAAGGCGTTGAGGACAAAAGTCGTGTAGGTGTTTGTATCGACACTTGCCATGCATTTGCCGGGGGATATGACTTGTCCACTCCCAATGGATATGAACGAACATGGCAGGAGTTTGATGAAACCATTGGTCTGAAGTATCTGCGCGGAATGCACCTCAACGACAGCAAAAAGCCGCTGTCGTCTCGTATTGACCGACATGAATCTCTTGGCCATGGCTGTATGGGCCGGGAGTTCTGGTGGCGATTGATGAACGACCCGCGTTTTGACAACATGCCCCTGATTTTAGAGACTCCCGTTGAGGAGTTGTGGCCAGAGGAGATTAAATGGCTGTATTCTCTACAAGGCATTTCGGTTGACCGGATACCACCGCCTCCTCCCTTACCGGTAGGTGAAAAAGAGCAACCCAAGGAGCGCAAAACCAAAGTTGCGCCCAAGACAAGAAACAAAAAACAATAAAAACAACCATACGATTTACCCATGAAGAATAAACCCGACCAGCGATTTATGTCGCTCTTTAACCTGAGCTTCGGTTTCTTCGGTGTTCAGATTGCTTACGCACTGCAAAGCGCCAATATCTCGCGCATCTTTGCAACTTTAGGTGCCGACCCGCACAACCTTAGTTATTTTTGGTTGCTCCCCCCGATTGCGGGCCTTATCATACAACCTATTGTCGGCACACTGAGCGACAAAACATGGAATCGTTTTGGTCGTCGACTCCCCTACCTGCTGATTGGTGCCATAGCCGCCGTCATCGTCATGTGCATGCTGCCCAATGCCGGGTCATTCCACTTTGCCGTTGCCGGCGCGTTGCTGTTTGGCGCGGTTGCCCTTATGTTCCTTGACCTGTCAATCAACGTGGCCATGCAACCCTTTAAAATGCTCGTTGGTGATAACGTCAATGAGAAACAGAAAGGGTTGGCCTACTCCATCCAGTCCTTCCTCTGCAATGCAGGCTCGGTAGTGGGTTTCATTTTCCCCTACGCACTGGCCTTCATCGGTGTAAGCAATACCGCCAAAGCCGGTGTGATACCTGATTCAGTGAAATGGTCATTCTATCTCGGTGCTGCTATTCTTATCCTTTGTGTGATATACACATTTGTAACCGTGCGCGAGATGCCTCCCAAAGAGTATGCTGCTTATCACGGCATATCTGAAGAGCAGAGCAAGGAGAAAACCAACATCTTCAAACTTCTTGTTAAGGCTCCGTCCGTTTTCTGGACAGTAGGGCTTGTACAGTTCTTCTGCTGGGGCGCCTTCATGTATATGTGGACCTATTCAAACGGTACGGTAGCTGAGCAAGCCTTTGGTTGGAATCAGTCAATGGGAACCCACTGCGACCTTTACCAACAAGCATCAAACTGGAACGGCATTATGTTCGCCGTTCAGGCTGTGGGCTCAGTTCTGTGGGCAATCGCCATTCCTATGTTTAAAAACCGCAAAGTATCATACATCATCAGCTTGGTTGTCGGTGGCGCGGGATTCATCCTCACCATGTTTATTCATGACCCCTACTTCCTTGGCGTAGCATACTTTATGATTGGCTTTGCCTGGGCAGCTATGTTGGCACTCCCCTTCACCATCCTTACCAACTCAATTTCAGGCCAGCACATGGGTGCATATCTGGGACTCTTCAATGGCACCATTACCGTTCCGCAAATTGTATGGGCAGCCATCGGCGGTGTCCTTTTCGGTTGGTTAGGCGGGGCCGCTCAAATGCAAACACACATGATGGTTTTGGCCGGAGGTATGCTTATAGTTGGTGCCCTCAGCGTCCTCTTTATCAAAGAGAAAGATGCAGAGGCCCCCGGTGCTCTGGCAATTGATCCCGAACCTGAAATTTAAAATCTACGCATCATGAGGATTTGCCTCTTTTGCGAAAACCGATATGCCATAGATATTGTCGAGCCGCTTCACCACGAGGCGGCTCGACGTGGTGATGAGGTATTGTGGTTTATCGACTCTCGCAAAATAACCGATTTCCCCCTTAAAGATAAGGTGATATGGACCGACTCCATTTCTGCTGTCAAGGATTGGAAGCCTGAGGCGGTGTTTGTTCCGGGGAACATCGTGCCATACTACCTCTCAGGGGTCAAAGTGCAGATATTTCACGGGTATGCCGCCGAGAAAAAAGACCACTGGGTTATCAGGCGATATTTTGACATGTATCTGACACAAGGACCCTATTTTACCGAACATTTTGAAGCATTGGCTAAGAAATATGGTGATTTTGAGGTGCATGAGACAGGTTGGACAAAACAGGATTGGATAGCTGAACATCTGCACGACTATGATGCTGAACGTGAACAGTTGCTGTCAAGCCGTCCGGGCAAAAAAGAGATTATACTTTATTCTCCCACCTTTTCCCCGAAACTTACCTCCCTTCCCAAGATTATGCCGGGGTTGGAAAAGCTGCTTGCCGAGCGCCCTGACGTGCTTCTGACCATGAAGTTCCACCCCCTGACACGCCCTGAGTGGATACAACAGTATCGTGATTGGTGCGCTGCTCATGCCAAGGACGCAGTATTTATCCCTCACAGCGAGAACATAACAAAGGCCCAGCTCATGGCCGACCTGGTTATCAGCGACACATCATCGGCCGTATATGAGATGTTGCTTTTGGACAGGCCGGTGGTCACGCTTGATACCATTGCTAAAGACATTTACTGGGAGGATATCACCGACCCCTTGCAACTTCCTGAGGCAATAAACCGCGCGCAAAAAGACCCTGACAGCATCACGCGCAGGCGCTGGATACGTGACAACTATGACCCTCATCTCGACGGACAATGTTGTCGTCGTATGCTGCAATGCGCTGAAGAGTTTATTGCCCGTAACGGCGTGCCAAAGAAACGCAAAGTAAACCCGTGGAGGAGGTATACCTCGCATAAAACCTTCCCGCTAAATTAGAACCAATTAGATTGCAAAAAAATCCATGTCCAAGATTCCGGACATGGATTTTTTATTTCACTGAAACACAAGCATAAATCTTAATTGTAGATAACTTTATTACTCATTTTATTCTGATAAGTTTTCCATTTTAAGATAATAACTATCTATATATTAATAACTTAAAAATTTTATTATATTAAAAAGTTTTCCAAAAGCACAAACTTATCATAAAATAACCGTTGCATTTAAGCATAATTTTACTGATATTTGCGCTATCAATTTCATGAACAATTTCAAAAAGAATAATACAATATCATAAATGATACAGACGGTAATAAAGCGTGATGGCCGAGTTGTAGGTTTCAACGAGGAGAAAATCAAAGCAGCTATCCGCAAAGCCATGCTCCAGACCGAGCGTGGCGAGGATGAGACCCTCATACAAAAAATAACAGACCGAATTGCTATTACCGGCAGCGAACGCATGAGTGTCGAGGAGATACAAGACTGCGTTGAGTTTGAGCTGATGAAGAGCCCGCGGAAGGAGGTAGCCAAGCGCTATATAGCCTATCGCGACCAACGAAGCATAGCACGCCGGGCAAAGACCCGCGATATGTTTCTTGAGATCATCGAGGCCAAAAACAACGACATCACACGCGAGAATGCAAACATGAACACCGACTCCCCCGCCGGGATGATGATGAAATTTGCAAGCGAGACAACGAAACCCTTTGTTGACGACTACTTGCTGAGCCCCGAAGCACGTGACGCCATTCGCAACGGTTACCTGCATGTACATGACAAAGACTACTATCCTACCAAGTCCCTTACATGTGTACAGCATCCGCTTGACAATATTCTCAAGAACGGCTTCATTGCAGGCCATGGTGAGAGCCGCCCGGCAAAGCGCATTGAGACGGCTGCTGTCATAGCATGCATTTCGCTTGAGACAGCTCAAAACGAGATGCATGGGGGCCAAGCAATACCGGCCTTCGACTTCTATCTTGCCCCGTATGTGCGCTTGGCATTTATTGAGGAGATAAAGGCCCTTGAGACCTTCTCAGGCGAGGACTTCTCTGACCTGTATAATGTAGAAATTAAGGATTTCTTGAAAAAGCCGCTTGAGGGTTTAAGCGGACGTGAACGCACCCTGCAACATGCCATTAACAAGACCGTGAGCAGGGTTCACCAGTCAATGGAGGCGTTTATACATAACATGAACACTATCCACAGCCGCGGTGGCAATCAGGTTGTCTTCAGTTCCATAAACTATGGCACAGACACCTCTGCCGAGGGTCGTTGCATAATCCGCGAGCTTCTCAACGCAACATACGAAGGTGTGGGCAATGGTTCCACTGCCATCTTCCCCATACAAATCTGGAAAAAGAAACGGGGAGTCAGTTACCTGCCTGAGGATCCCAACTACGACCTGTACCGGCAGGCATGTAAGGTGACGGCACGCAGGTTCTTCCCGAACTTCCTGAACCTTGATGCCACCTTCAACCAAAGCGAGGAATGGCGCGCCGACGACCCCAAGCGCTATGAGCACGAGGTGGCCACCATGGGTTGCCGAACACGCGTGTTTGAGAACCGATTCGGCCCGTGTACCAGCATTGGACGCGGCAACCTCAGCTTTTCAACAATCAATATCGTGCGCATTGCCATTGAACAAATGGCAATAAAGGATGAGGAAACCCGCATTCGCCGCTTTTTTGACAAGCTTGATGAGGTTCTTGAGATAACCGCACGCCAGTTGAATGCACGTTTTGACTTCCAGAAGACTGCTCTAACCAAGCAATTCCCGTTGCTTATGTCCCGACTCTGGATTGGAGGCGAAAAACTTGGCCCGCAAGACACCATTGAGTCGGTCATTAACCAAGGCACCCTCGGTATAGGCTTCATAGGACTTGCCGAATGCCTGGTTGCGCTTAGGGGGAAACACCACGGCGAGGACGAGGTCAGTCAACAATTGGGATTGCGCATAGTTAAACACATGCGTTCACGTGCCAACGAGTTTTCTGAGAAATATCATCACAACTTCTCAATCCTGGCCACTCCCGCCGAGGGCCTCTCAGGGAAATTTACCTCAAAAGACCGTCGCAGCTATGGCCTGATACCCGGTGTCACTGACCGAATTTACTACACAAACTCAAATCACGTACCGGTATACTATAAATGTTCGCCGAGGCACAAGGCGCGCATCGAAGGGCCTTATCACGAAATCACCACCGGAGGTCATATTTTCTACGTTGAAATTGATGGCGATGCCACGCATAACCCTAAGGCAATTGAGAACATCGTTGACCTAATGGATAAGCACAACATCGGCTATGGTAGTGTTAATCACAATCGAAACCGGTGCATGGACTGTGGGTACGAGGACGCCACGGAAGACCTACTTGAATGTCCCAATTGCAAAAGCAATAATATTGACAAGCTTCAGCGAATCACAGGGTATCTTGTTGGCACCACCGACCGTTGGAACAAGGCCAAACTCGCCGAATTGAACGACCGAGTGGTCCATAAATAATACGAAAGGGTGACCCCGAATACACAGATAAGAGTAGTGGACATTGTTGAGGGTACCAGCGTGGATGGTCCCGGCCTGCGCACATCGGTTTATTTTGCCGGTTGCAGGCACAAATGTCCGGGTTGTCACAACCCTCAGACATGGGATTTTCAGGCCGGGAAACCCATGACGATTGACGAAATAATTGAAGTTATTGCAGATAATGATTTTGATGTTACGCTTAGCGGGGGTGACCCTCTGTACCACCCCCGCCAAGTGCTTGAACTTACCCGAGTCATCAAAGAAAAGCTCGGAAAAACCATCTGGCTGTACACCGGCTTTACATTTGAGGAGATTACCGACAACCCCTCTCTTAGATCGGCACTTGAATACGTAGACACAATTGTTGAGGGTCCTTTTATTGAGAGCTTAAAAACAAATACACTCCCTTACAGGGGAAGCAGCAATCAACGTATTATCCATTTAAAATAGCAATCACAAACTCCTTATACACAATATAAAATCACTGGTTTTGTCTATTTTCAACGATGTTGATTTCAAGCAAAATTAGTGATTTAATCAGTGTTAATTCCATTTCCTCGCCGACACTCAGACATATTTGCACTTATCTTCTCACAACAAAATTGCATGTTTGCGCGTTAAGTGAATATGAGCAAAATAAGTGAATACATTCTTAAGTCCTTCAATAATCTGAATTGTTGGCTACCCTCTCCCTCAAGACTGGAGGCTATGGGGGCTTCATCCAAAAGGATGCTTCCAAACTCCTTAATTGACGGATATGAATATGTAATAGTAGAAATAGCCAACCGGATGTTTTTGGTTGCTGCTTCCCCCGAATGGCTACCCGAACAACGTCCTTCCGTTATAGAGAGCCACCGCGACGCCCTGCGTATGCACACCGGCCTCCCGATTATAATGCTTTTCGGGAGCATGCCGGCCTATATTTTTCAACGCTGTACACGTCGAAACATCGATATTATGGTCGGTGAGAAACGCATATTTCTGCCCTCTCTACTTTTTATCACCGAATCCGTAAATCTCAGCAAAGATAAATCACCCAAAAAGATACCTTCCATGGTGCAGTTGATGATTCTGTATCACCTACAACGCGAGCGACTTGACGGGCTTAACACCGAGGAATTGGCAGCAAAACTGCGTACCTCTTATGCAACAGTCAACCGAGCACTGAGATGGTGTAAAGAAAAGGAGCTGATTAGGCTTGACGGGGAAAAAGAGAAAACAGTGCAATTTTTACTGAGCGGGAAAGAACTATGGCAAACCGCTCTACCCTATCTTGAGAGTCCCGTGACAAAGACTGTCCGCACCAACTCGGTGACATGGCTCCCAAACGCTCTGTCCGCCGGCACTACGGCCTTAGGTCTCCCGCCCGAAGAGGGCGCACCTCTGAATTGTCTGGCTGTCTCCACCTCGACTTTCTCAGATTTGAAAACATCTATATTGGATGCCGGCGAATATGGAGAAACCGAGATTGAGGTCTGGAGGTATGACCCAACGTTGTTGTCTGACGTCGGCACAGTTGACATCCTCTCTCTTTACCTGAGCCTGCGCAACACTTCATCACCGCAAGTACAAGAGGAATTAAACGCATTAATGGCCGGCCTTGATTGGTAGAATAATCATCAGAAAATTTTATTTAACAGTCAGGGAAAACTGGGTAGGTGCATTGGCTTTTAATGTAATTTTTGTTACTTTTGCCTTATGAAGCAGCGTCCCCTTTTCTCAATAATCACGGTAACGTACAATGCTTCCCATGCTATTGTACCCACCGTGAAGTCGGTCAAAGAACAAACCTGCCAACTGTTTGAGCACATTATTGTTGACGGGAAATCGGTTGACGACACTGTTGCACTTGCTCGCCAACAAGGTGTTGAGAACATCAAAATAGTCTCTGAAAAAGACCGGGGACTGTATGACGCCATGAATAAGGGGCTGGATTTGGCCACCGGGGATTATATTATCTTTCTTAACGCCGGGGACCGTTTTCACTCATCCCATACTTTACAAGAGATAGCTGATGCAGCCCTCGGCGATGAGGACCCGGGGATTATATACGGCCAAACCGACATTGTCAACTCCTCCGGAGATCGGTTGGCTGACAGGCACCTGCGCGCTCCCAAGAAATTGACCCCTGAATCATTCCGTAACGGGATGGTTGTTTGTCATCAGGCCTTTGTAGTGCTCAAAAAAATTGCTCCTAAGTTTGACCTGCGCTATAGATTTTCAGCTGATTATGATTGGTGCATAAAATGTTTGCGTGCATCCCGACGCAACGTTTATATTGATGATGTGCTGATTGATTACCTCAACGAGGGAGTCACCACCCACAACAGACGAGCCTCTTTGGTGGAGCGTTTCAAGATAATGAGTAAAAACTTTGGTTTCTTCCCCACTCTTTTTCGTCATCTGGGATTCTTGAATCGCTATTTGAGACGCCGACAGATTGAAAAATCCTTTGAAAAATAATTACTTTCCCCTCCCACCCAATATCCCACACACCATGCCTGTAATCCTCAACACATCTTTTCATTGTGCCGATACCCTTAGCACAGCACTTGAAGATTGGCTCAAAGAATATTCCCTGCGTAATCCCTGTGTTTCCCCTAAGACCTTTCGCATCCTCACCGAGATAAACGAGGGTGTTGCAGCCTACGCTATACAAACCGAACATCATAGTACCGAGGAAGCGCAAACTGAAGACAGCCGTCGGCAGGCAGAATTCATTGAGCGTTTTGGTGCCGATGTGCAAGGTGGCCGCATAGTTGCTTTCTCATCCCTACTGGAACCGTTGCAATGAGAAGTGCCCCCGGCAACGAGCAAACCGACCCTTGGAAACGCATAATCATAGGTATCGACCCGGGTACCAATGTTATGGGCTATGGCATCTTGGGCATCACACACAAGAACAAGCCCGCCATGATTGCTATGGGGGTACTGACATTGAATAAATTTGAAAGCCACTACCTGAGGTTGCGTCGTATCTATGAGCGGGTT
Source organism: uncultured Bacteroides sp. (assembly GCA_964391735.1). Taxonomy (GTDB): domain Bacteria; phylum Bacteroidota; class Bacteroidia; order Bacteroidales; family Muribaculaceae; genus CAG-1031. Next base: position 25,561 of record CAYMNF010000008.1, read on the forward strand.
TTAGGCCTTGTGGAACAATACTTGCCTGATGAGATGGCAATTGAGGCCCCATTCTTTGGCAAGAATGTACAATCCATGTTGAAGTTGGGGCGAGCCCAGGGGGTAGCCATGGCGGCCGCACTTGCACGGCAGGTACCCATCACCGAGTATGAACCCACCAAGATAAAAATGGCGGTCACCGGCAACGGTCAGGCTTCAAAAGAGCAATTGCGTGAGATGCTACGCAACATACTATCCATCCCCAAAGAGAGTATGTTGCCTCAACTTGATGCAACGGATGCATTGGGGGCTGCTCTGTGCCACCATTATGAGACATCACGCCCGATAGCGGTGTCGGGGCGTGGAGCTGCTAACTGGAAGGAATTTATAGCACGTAACCCCGGCCGGGTGGTTACACGCGGCAAGGGGTGAGACCCACTCCCTTCTTGAGTAATTTTCCGATTAATCCTCCTCGTAGTATGTAATGCTGCGGCGCGTCAGTGAGTAGCTGACATGGGGTTTGCCGTTTGCGCCCCGCGACGTCCACACCGTTAACCTTTCGGTCCAGTTTCCCTGTCTGTCCTCCTTGCGGTAAACATTGAAGGCCGACATCACTGCATTGGCCACCGTTGCATTTTGGCTATACATCCCCGCAACGCGTCCTTGGTTATCATACACCGTCACGGCATATTCATCCATCCCGCTGCTCTCGAGCACATTGTCGTTGAGATGGGTGTAGGCCAACGTGTCGCGCAAAACCCCCGGGTGCATCTTGGCATCGTTGGGGCGGGAATCGCGCCAATAGGTCATACGTCCTTTCTCGTCGCGTTGTATCAGCTCATTCTTGGCAACGACATAACGGCCCTCCCGGTCAAAGGCAACCTGAATGCTGCGGCGGCTTAAGTCGTTGGTGTCAGCATAGATTTTATTATCCTTATAGTCGCAGTTGAAAAAGGTCTCAGAGACACATTCCTTGACCGGCCCCGACAGTTCAAACATCTTCAGATCAGAATATGGGGTAGTCTTCTCGACAGACTTAGTGCGCGATGACACCACCTCCTCACTGTCAGCCCCATTATCAATAGATTGGCAAGACACGAAAAGGCAGGTTGATACCCCCAAACCGATTACAAGACGCAACTTATGCATAAATCAATAATTTTTAGGATACAAAGGTACAACTTTTTTCCTATATACTTGCAGTTCCATAATATCCCGATTTTTCCCTTTCCCAACGCCGCTTGCCGTTGACTTTTCAACAACGAAAAACCTATTGCAGCACGGAGTAATTTTTTGTATGTTTGCGCCACATAACCAATCAGACATGTCTAAGATATTAGAAAAAGAACATTTCTCGGAAAATGTTGTGAAATTAGTGGTTGATTCCCCGCTGATAGCACGCAGCCGCAAGCCGGGACACTTTGTAATTGTACGTCCAACGCCCGGTGGCGAACGCATACCTTTAACTATAGCCGATGCCGACCCTGAAAAAGGCACTATCACATTGGTAGTACAACAGGTTGGCGAGTCCACCCGTAAAATATGCTCAATGGAGCCCGGGCAAAGTTTTGCCGATGTTGCCGGCCCTCTTGGACAAGCAACCCATATCGAGAACTTCGGCACCGTGGTGTGCTGTGGAGGTGGTGTAGGTGTGGCCCCCCTGCTCCCCATCATCAAGGCCATGAAAGCCGCCGGGAACCGCGTTGTCACCATCTTGGCAGCCCGTACTGCAGACCTCATTATCCTTGAAGAGGAGGTTCGCCCCTATAGCGACGAGGTTATAATCATGACTGATGACGGCTCACGCGGCAACAAAGGTCTTGTCACCGCCGGTCTTGAGGAGGTTATAAAACGTGAAAAGGTTGACCAGGTTGTAACAATTGGCCCGGCTATCATGATGAAGTTTGTTGCCAAGCTCACCGAGCAGTATGGCATTCCCACCATCTGTTCCCTTAACACCATTATGGTTGACGGCACCGGTATGTGTGGGGCCTGTCGTGTAAGCGTGGGGGGACGCACCCGCTTTGTTTGCATTGAAGGGCCTGAGTTTGATGCACACCAAGTTGACTTTGACGAGATGATGTCACGTTTAAAAACCTATAACTGAGAAAGATAATGCAATCAAGAGATACACAGTGGCGCAAAGAGTTGCGTGAGGCCATCCCCGCAAAAGAGCGCATGGCACAGCCCCGTGTGCAGATGCGCGAACTTGACCCGGCTGAAAGGTTGCGCCATCCGCGCGCCGAAGTAAATATGGGGCTAACCGAGGAACAGGCTCGCAGTGAGGCAACCCGTTGTCTTGACTGTCCCGACCCCCAATGCGTCAAAGGGTGCCCCGTTGGGATCGACATCCCCGGCTTCATCAAAAACATTCAGCGTGGCAATGATGCCGAGGCTGCCAAAATCCTTTTTGCCACCAGTGCCCTCCCCGCCGTTTGCGGACGTGTATGCCCCCAGGAGAAACAGTGCGAGAGCCGTTGCCTGTACACCAAGTCAAAACGCCAGCCGGTCGCAATCGGTTACCTTGAACGCTTTGCTGCCGACCGTGCTCGTGAAAACAACTCAGAGCTCGAGGCCACTCACCCGATTGAGGGAGCAAAGAAGGTTGCCGTTGTGGGCTCGGGGCCTGCCGGATTATCATTTGCCGGAGAAATGTCAAACCAAGGTTTTGACGTGACTGTGTTTGAGGCCCTGCATGAAATTGGTGGTGTGCTCAAATATGGAATCCCCGAGTTCCGTCTGCCTAACGAGGTTGTGGATGCCGAGATTGAGGGGCTGAGAAACCGCGGGGTAAAATTCAGGAAAGATATAATAATAGGTAAAACCATCACCGTTGATGAACTCTTTGCCGAAGGGTTTGACGGCGTGTTTGTCGGCTCGGGTGCCGGTCTGCCCCGCTTCATGAACATCCCCGGCGAAAATTATGTAGGCGTGATGTCATGTAACGAATACCTTACGCGCATCAACCTGATGGGCGCCGGGCAAGAAGGGTTCGACACCCCGGTGCTGAAAGGTCGTCGTGTAGCGGTGATTGGTGGCGGCAACACCGCCATGGATGCCGTGAGGACCGCTCGTCGCCAAGGTGCTGAAGAGGCAATGATAGTGTACAGACGTAGCGAGGAGGAGATGCCCGCACGTGCCGAGGAGGTTCACCATGCCAAACAGGAGGGCGTAAGATTCCTAACCCTGCACAATCCTATTGAATATCTTGCTGATGAAAAAGGACGTGTGCGCGTAATGCGCTTACAGAAAATGAAGCTCGGCGAACCTGATGAAAGCGGACGCCGCTCACCGGTGCCCATTCCCGGCGCAATTGAGGATGTTGAGGTTGACCTGGTGATTGTAAGTGTCGGCGTCTCCCCTAACCCCCTGATACCCAATACTACCGAAGGCCTTGAGGTTACGCGTAAGGGGACAATAGTAGTAGATGAGGAGACTATGAGAACCACACGCCCCGAGACATACGCCGGCGGCGATATTGTACGCGGTGGAGCAACCGTTATCCTGGCTATGGGTGACGGACGCCGGGCTGCCCGCGCCATGGCTAAACAGCTCAGTGATTGATTAACAGGACCTTAAATCAAATTTAGAATAAAACTTATTCAGCTATTTTAAATCATGAAAAAATCTGCCATAGCCTTATTAGCCCTGTCGGCTGTCCTTTGTGCGGGTGCTAAAGGGCCGAAAAAACCGGCAACCCCCAAAGATGATAAGGTAATAACCCCAGAGTCAACCGGTTTTACCTTTACCGATGTGGTAATTGTTCCCAACGGCACAGTTAAAGACCAAAACAAGTCCGGGACATGCTGGAGTTTCTCCTCAACCGGGTTTATCGAAGATGAGGTACGACGCCTGCATGGCAAAGATGTGGATTTGTCAGAGATGTGGACCGTGCGCAAATGCTATAATGACAAGGCACAACGTTTTGTGCGCCTGTATGGCCAGACCCTCTTTGCCCCCGGCGGCAGCATGGCCGATGTACTTTATGTACTGAAAAACTATGGAATGGTCCCCGAGGAGGCATACGGCGGTTTGCAGTATGGTGAGGAGAAACATGACCACAGCGAGATGCATGATGCCCTCTCAGGCTTCGTTACGGCAGTCGCAAAAAAGCCCGGCAAAAGGCTTACTACCGCTTGGCCCAAAGCTATTGACGGAATAATGGATGCCTACATGGGCCCTGTCCCTGAAACTTTTGTTTATGAAGGCGTCACCTATACTCCCCGCTCGTTTGCAGATAGCCTGGGCGTGAATGTTGACGATTATATCTCGGTAACCTCATTCACCCACCACCCCTTCTACACAGCATTCCCCATCGAGGTTCCTGACAATTGGGTTAACGCCAACAGCTGGAACATCCCCATGGAGGAGATGAAGGAGGTTGTTGACAATGCACTCAACAATGGAATGACTGTTGCATGGGCTGCCGACGTTAGCGAGGGCGGATTCAAGTGGAATAAAGGTTATGCTGTGATACCGAAGGGGAAAGACACCGGTGACATGTCGGGGACTGAGCTGAGCCGCTGGGTGCAACTCAGTGACAAAGACCGTGAGGCCGAGCGTTATGACATCAACGGCCCGGTTGAGGAAATCGAGGTTACACAACAGACGCGCCAGGATATGTTTGACCGTCAGGAGACAACTGATGACCACGGTATGATTTTGGTAGGTATTGCCAAGGACCAGAACGGTAACCAATATTATAAGGTAAAGAACTCATGGGACACCAATCAACTTTATGGTGGATACTTCTATGTGTCAATGCCTTATTTCCTTGCCAAGACATTAAACATAATGGTGCACAAGGATGCGGTTCCTGAATCTATAGCTTCAAAGATGCAACTCTAAATTTTCAAAGAGTCCATTACATTTAAGCGAGTGGCGGGATACCCCAACCACTCGCTTATTCATTTATATTCTTTTATTATGTTATTTGCTGATAAGTTCAGCCCACTCTTTCAGTCGTTCGTTTGTGAGTTCAGGGTGATTGGTCTCATCCAGCAGCAGGCCGAAAGCCTCACCACCCCGTGCAGCCTCGCTATGGCTGAAGTGGTAACCATCAGTGTTGAAAACTCCTATAAAGTCTGCACCAGTCTCTTGCAACCCGTTATATATTTTTGCCACGGCGTTACAGAAGGTGTCAGACATATTCTCATCCCCAACTCCAAAAATTGCAATCTTTTTATCCTTGAGGGATAGCGCTTTCAGACCGGCAAGGAAGTCATACCAGTCATCTTGCAAATCACCATTGCCCCAGGTTGAGGACCCTAAAACCAATACCTCATAATCGGCAACTGCATCGGGGAAAGAATTGGCGACGTTGTGGACATCAGCCTCCTCTACATTCAATATCTTAGCCAGACGTTGAGCTACTCCCTCAGTTGCTCCGGTAGTTGAACCGTAAAATATTCCGAATTTTTTCATTGTTTGATGGATTTTCTACTTATCAAACAATCCAAGATGCAGTATGGTTCTATAAAACCTAAAACGGTAGAGTGTTTTCCTCAGAAAGAAATCTTAAGACCGTCAAATGCAACTGAAACATTCTCCGGTAAAGGACCAACGGAATCATGGCAACCCATTTGGTCGCATAAGTGAACAAGAAATGCTTGCTTGGGCCCAATCTTCTCTATCGCCTCCAAAGCCTGAGTGAGATTGAAGTGGGAGGCATGCGGTTTATGCCTTAACGCGTTGATAACCAGAACATCTATCCCCCTTAATGCATGGATAGTCTCGTCAGGAAGAAATGAGGAATCCGTTATGTATCCCAATTTGTGAATACGAAACCCCAAAATCTTCATCTTGCCGTGAATGACACGCAGTGGTATTACCTCAACCTTCCCAATCTTGAACGGCACTCCCTCCTTAATGATGTTCAAGTCCAACTTGGGTACTCCGGGATAGGGGTCGGGCCTGAAACAGTAGTTGAGGCGTGTGCGTAGATCCCTGGCGACATCCTCTCGGCAATATATCGGCATATCAGCCTGATGTTGCAGGCAATACGGACGCAAGTCATCTATGCCGGCCACGTGGTCATAGTGGGTATGTGTCAATAACACCGCATCCAAATCAGGCGACCCTTCTCGCAACATCTGCTGGCGGAAGTCCGGGCCGCAATCAATCAGTATATTTTCGCCTTTACACCTTACCAACGCAGAAGTGCGCAAACGCTTGTCCTTAGGGTCACTCGAGGTGCAGGTAGGGCACTTGCATCCCACCACGGGGATACCCATAGAAGTTCCTGTGCCCAAAAATGTCAGTTCCATGACACTAACAATTGATTCTCAAAAAGCAACATGCGACCATCGGCATACACCCACTCCTGTCGCAGCAAACTTGAGGTGTTTACATTCCGGACCTCCTGTGGCGCACCAAGACAAAGACGCACCTCGTTGGGAGTCATTCCCTGTACCGGCCTCCCGGCAATTATTGCTTGCCATATCTCCTCCCTGATACCCGGATACTCGACCCGAGGGTCTGTGAGGCTGAAGTACGCGCCAAAGGCATGTCGGTCATCGGGGCGCGCTCCCGCGTCTGATAGAAAAAGCTTACCCCTACGCTCTGTGTCTGCCAAATCGTGGAAATAAACAGCCAATGGATAAGTCTCGTTCCCGGCTGACACCGAGTCAATCATTACAGGGACAAAACGTGGCTTGTGTGGGGATAACCAACCTGAACGTCCACGCACCCACAGTTGTTTACCGGTCAACAAATCAGCAGCCCGGGTAACTAAATCCGTCTCAACTAAAAACGGAATTTCAAATGCTTGCAGACCTCTCCACTCATCCGGCGAAACAGCGGTTCGATAAACCAACGGAGTATCTGACACAGCACTTGAGAAGGATACCTCCATAACGCTGTCTGAAGTGAAGGTTGCCACCGGGTGCACTCCTATCAGGGATATAACCTGCCCCTTCAGTTCTTCGGCCGGTGTTGTCGCTCCCAACAGTCGGGAAAATCGCTCATCAACAACATTAAACCTTTTCCCGGGTCTCCACTCGGAGGGTCGCTGTTTGGAAATCGGCGAAAAGAAATTGGCCTCAGCGGAGGTCTCCTTTACCCCGGCCTTTTCTTTTTCGGGTTGAATTCGGGGAGTTGACTCTACCCCTGTAAAACACCCCGGGACTGCAACAAACATTGCTGCAGTCCCAAGTGTGATGATTGTTTTTCTAAGTCCTTGTGCCATTATTTGGGCTGACGACCCAAGTTTGAGAAAATAAATGTGTAAAGGTCAACCCACTCATCAATTACCTTTGAAATGGGCTTACCGCCACCATGTCCGGCATTCACATCTATGCGAATCAATTTGGGAGCATCGCCCGTGTCAGCCTGTTGCAACTGTGCTGCATATTTGAAGGAATGGGCCGGAACCACACGGTCATCATGGTCAGCGGTGGTAACCAGGATGGCGGGATAGGGCGTGCCGTCGCCGCGAACGTTGTGCAACGGTGAGTAGCCCAAAAGATATTTAGCCATTTCAGGACTCCAGTCACTGCGGCCGTAATCAGCAGCCCAGTTCCAACCGATTGTGAACAGGTGGTAACGCATCATGTCCATAACCCCTACCCGAGGTATCGCCACCTTCCACAGGTCAGGTCGCTGATTGACGATTGCACCGATAAGCAGGCCACCGTTTGAGCCACCCTCGGCAACCATAAGTTCAGGTTTTGTCCAACCCTCTTTAACCATATACTCTGAGGCGGCAATAAAGTCATCAAAGACATTTTGCTTATTCATCTGGGTACCAGCAGCATGCCAATCTTCGCCATACTCAGCTCCACCCCTCAGGTTAACACTGGCATAGATGCCTCCGTTATCAAGCCACAACAGCTTGTTGGGCGCGTATGACGGGGTCAACGAGATGTTGAAGCCACCGTAACCATACATATACACCGGGTTATTGCCGTCCTTCTGCAGTCCTTTCTTATATGTAAGGAACATCGGGACTTTTGTGCCGTCCTTTGATGTGAAGAATACCTGTTCGGTAATGTAATCGTCGGGATTAACACCTTTCAGTTCAGGTTTATACCAAACATCTTCCTTCCCGGTCTTCAGGTTATAGTGCATGACGGTACCGGGTGTGGTGAATGATGCAAAACGGTAATACACATCATCGCCCATCTCCTTGCTGGCACGCACAGTTACGCTACCATAGCCGGGCAGTTTCATTTCACCGGCGGGGGTACCGTCAAAGTTAAAGATCTCAACATGGTTAGCGGCGTCATATTCATACGTCAACAGCATCTTGTCGCCGGCCATCTCCACACCTTTCAACACGCCTTTACCCTCAGGGACCAAAGTGCGCCAAGCAGATTTTTCGGGGTTTGCAACATCGGCGACAACGAGACGACCTTTGGGGGCATCCTCAACAGTGGTAAAATATATTTTACCGTCGCGTACGCCTACCAAAATCACATCGTAATCCTGTGAGGGCTCCATAATCTTCCAAGCGCCATCCTCATCATCTTGTGAGCGGACGGCCAGAGAATTTCCTGTTCCCTCCCCGCTACCGGTTACAAATATCAGCCCGCTGCCCTTGGGAACACCGGCGACATGGAAGTGCAACGGTTTGTCGCGATCCTCAAATACCACCTTATCTTCACTCTGGGGTGTGCCCAATTTGTGGAAATATACGCTGTGGTATTCGTTGGCTTGAGAAAGTTCCTGGCCTTTTTCAGGACGAGGATATGCGCTGTAATAAAAACCTTCGTCACCCTTCCACTGGGGGGTGGTGAACTTTGCCCATTCTATATGGTCAGGGAGCAATTTCCCGGTTTTTGTATCCATTACATAAATCTCCTCCCAGTCGCTGCCTCCACGGCTAACGCTGTATGCGGTGTACTTGCCGCTCTCGCTCTGTTCAAAGCTTTTAAGAGCCACGGTGCCGTCCTTTGAAAGCTTGTTGGGGTCAAAATATAGCTTCATTTTGCCACCGGGTTTGTTCATGGTGTACAATACCGACTGGTTTTGCAACCCCGTGTTGTCAAAAACATACCAGCGACCGTCATTCCCCAGCCAGGGTGTGCCGCGACGGCCGAAGTTGTAGAGCTCATTGAGGCGCTTACGTAAGGGTTCGCCCATGTTTTTTGAGTCCATCCATTCTCGGGTGACGGCATTTTCAGCCTTAACCCACTCAAGGGTTGCAGGGGCATTATCATCCTCAAGGGGACGATAGGGGTCAGCAAGCAATATGCCGAAGTAGTTGTCAATCACCGTTGAGTCGGTGGGTGCTTGGGGATAATCCATCTTCTGTGCCATTATAGGTTGTACCGTGGCTGTGCATAGGGTCAGCGCGGCAACTGTTGCAAGTTTCTTCATGGTTTCAGAATGGTTTTTTGAGATTTAAGGTGTTACTGTTCTTTATCGGGAAGAGAAATAATGCGGCTGTCACGTTGCACCATGGCCTTGATATTGACAATGTCCTCATTGTGCATACGCACACATCCGTGTGAGTGGCGGCCGGGGACTGAGCCCGGGGCATTTGTTCCATGCAGGCCAATGCCTAAAAATCCTGACTTCCAATACACAAACCAGGGCCCATAACAGGGAGCGCCCTGGTTTTTGTATCGCCAGTCTGTTGAATTGTATACTCCATAAAGTGGGAAAGTACCCTCAGGGGTACGGCAGTCGTCGGCACGATGCTTCTGCCCGCGGTTGCGTGCGGGACAACAGGGAGCAGTGTACAGGGTGTCACCTAAGTTGTTGACGACACGTACCGTTGTGCGGGGTTTGTCAACTATAAAATGGCGTTGAACAGCCATGCGGCCCGGGGCGGAGGTGGAGCGACGCTTGATGCACTCAATCTTCTGCTCGCGATACTCACTGAGGTCAGGACTGGCAGTTTCGCCATATTGGGCAATAGCATCTGTCAGGGCGGTACTGAAAGGCTTGTCGGCCTTGCGTGACACCTTACCGTCAGAGGCTGCCATACAGATGATTGCCAAAAGTATTGTGAAAAGTACTCTTATTATCTTATACATTTAAAATGCTTAGGACCAATTACAGGTCAGTTTCAAAAATTATGCAAATTTACGCATAATGCCTGAATTCTCAGAGCATCAAAATGTTAAAATGGGCCGGAGACCCTTATGCAGGGAAAGCTTACCGTATCGGGGTTAACCGCACGGCAGCACCACCACCGGGAGCCAAGTTCAACTTGAGGGTGCTCTTGGAGTCTACTTTTTTCTCTGTTATAGTGTATGCCTTGGGGTTGGTGCGATAGTCGGCATCGGGGGCATCGGCATAGATGGTAGCCATGTACTTCTGTCCGACGGGCAGGAAGTTTAACTTAACGGCTGTTTGACGGGCCTTTTCGTCGGTGACAGCTCCAAGGTACCAGTCATCACTGTGCTTATCTTTACGTGCCACCGTTATGTACTCACCGGGCTCAGCCTCAAGATACTTACTGTCTGACCAATCAACCGGGACATCCTCAATAAACTTGAAAGCGTCAAGATATTTCTCGTACGTTTGGGGCAAGTCACATGCCATCTGCAGCGGCGAGGGCATGGTCAGGTAGAGTGCCAGCTGGCGGGCAATGGTGGTACCGGCCTGAGTTTTGTTGCCAAAACCGTATGTCGACAAATCGGTCTCAAACACGCCGGGCGTATAGTCCATAGGGCCACCCTTAAGGCGGGTAAAAGGCAGTATAACTGTGTGTTCGGGGGGATTTCCACCCATAGCCTCATATTCGCCACCGCGTGCCGACTCCTGTGCTATCCAGTTGGGCCATGTTCGTGCAAGCCCCGTGGGACGCACTGCCTCGTGGCTGTCTACCATTATCTTGTGCTCAGCGGCTCGCTTGGCCACCTCCAGATAGTGGTCAACCATCCACTGTGAGGAGTGGTACTCATTGCGGGGATTGATATAACCAACATACCCGGTCTTTACAGCATCATATCCATGGGTATTCATAAAGCGGAAGGCAGAATCAAGCTGACGCTCATAGTCGGCGGCGTTGGCTGACGTCTCATGGTGCATGATCAGCTTAACACCTCGTTCCTTGGCATAATCCTGCAACATGTCCACGTCAAAATCAGGATAAGAGAGGTCAAACCTGAAGTGACGATTGCGATTGCGGTTTCCCCAATCTTCCCAGCCTTGGTTCCATCCTTCAACCAAAAGTGCCGGTATATTGTGGGCAGAGGCAAAATCAATATACCTCTTTACGTTTTCGTTATTTGCTGAATGGCGTCCATTGGGGGTAAGGGTTGTATAATCAGTTTCACCCGGTTTAGCCGTCATGTCGTTAGAATATGCCCATGAGTTTCCTCCCAAAAACATCTCCCACCAAACGCCCATAAATTTTGTGGGCTTTATCCAGGACACATCCTCAATGGCACACGGCTCATTGAGGTTGTAAATTAGCTGTGAGGCCAATATATCCCTGGCATCGTCGCTGAGTATCAGGGTACGCCACGGTGTTGCGAACGGCACTTGCAGGCGTGCCCTGACTCCCTGCTTGTCAGGGGTAAGGTGTGCACTGAACGATTTATTCTCGCTGTCAACATTTAATGCCATCATGGGGTAACCCTTCAAGGCCGCCTCATGGAGGTTAACATACACCTTTCCCTCAGGGTGCTTCATCATCACCGGGGTTTGTATTGCCAAGCCGTTTATTGATGACCCCTCGCTGTGATGAACCTTTTGCAAGTTTTGCGGCAAGGCACTGATAGATGATGTGGTATATAGAAACTCATCCGTATCATAGTCGCCGGGGATGCAGAACAGTGTATAATCATCGGCAAAATTGAACCGGGTCAGTTCATCGGTCAGGGTCAGATTTACCCAATTGTTAGGGGCTTCGTTGAAAAGATAACGAAATCCCACACCATCGTCAAAAACCCTGAAACAAACATCAAAGTCAATACCGGCAGGGCTGGTAAACTTAAATGTCTGTTCATTATAATGGTTACGCACATCGGCATATTCACCCCATACCGGCTGCCAGGTCTCATCAACCTTTGTCAATTCATCGGCCGAAACATGATAAGGGGCGTTGGTGTCACCCTCTTTGGCAACAAATCCCAATTGGCTGTCTGTGACCACAGGGATCCCCTTGTACGTCACATTGTAAACCGGTGTTTTCTCAGCATTTACATCTACCTCAACTATTATGTTGCCATCGGGCGAGCTCAGCTGGAATGCCGAGGCTGTAAATCCGCCTATCAGGGCTGCCAATAATGCTTGTATCCTCATGTTTAACTCTTTGTAATTTTTGCGTAAACAAAAATACAAAAAAGTTTTTACATCTTTAACTGTTTATAATCGGCCAGGAATTTGCGCAACATACAGCACCCCAAAATACCACCTAAAACTACGCCGAACAACATTCCCCACAATACCTCATTATAAGTGCTTATCGTAGCGTAAGCAAAGAATCCTATCCAACATGAGGCCGTGGGTATGCCCACCATCACGCAACGCAGATGACACTTTTTGTAATGTAACGATAGGCGGGCGACCTCAGATACAGACATAGTTACCGGATTGATTTTCCCAAGTCGGTTTCTGAACCAAAAATCAACGAACGACATCGCCAAGACAAACAGGGCAAACGTCACAGCCACCGGCATGCGTAAATCAGGCTCAATAAATCGGGCATGCATCAGAAACGGGAAGTAAAGGACAACAAATACACTCCCCAAGGTACCGATCCTTAGGTATCGGGTGCGTAGTTTGTCAAGGGTCGTCTGCATGTTTCTCAGTTGCCCGGGATTGACCCGGCTCTGCATCTCACCAAGTGCTATACCCATTTCACGCCAGGACCTTTTCAGGCGCATCATATCAACATCTTCCATCATATTTCCTCGTTCTTTAAAAATTTGACTTTGATTTTCTCCTTAATTCTGCGCAGCCGGGTTGCCACTGTGTTGCGTTTCAGCCCCATCACGGCCGCGATATCATCGTATGACATCTCGTCCAGCCACATCATAATTAGCGCACGGTCCTCAGCTCCGAGCCCTGAGATAATGGAATATAGTTCCTCAATATCCTCCTGGTTCTGCTCGGGGGCATCAATCAACCCGTACAGTGATTCAATACTTTCACAGTTATGCCGGCGGTTGCTTCTTATAGTTGAGATACAAGAGTTTACGGTGACACGATAAATCCAGGTGCGTTCATGCGACTCGCCCCTGAAGGACTGCATGCCACGCCAAATATTCACCAGTGCGTCCTGGCGCAAGTCATCAAACTCGGCTGCCGAACCGGCATACGAGAAACATATCTTTGTGATAGTTCGGTTCTCCCTGGCAATCAGAGCGTTAAACTCCTGTTCAAGCGAGACAGAAGGTCTCTCAGCCGCGCCAATGGCATATAAAAACCTATATGCTATTTTTGCGCAAACAGCTTTTAGGTGCCTTGGGAGGCAAGGAGGTTCTAATGTTGTAACAATGGAGGTCATTTCCCTCTTTTTCTCTTTTGGTTTCTATCATGTTTGACGCAAAGTTTCGCGTGATAGTTTCAAAAAGCGGAGGGAAATCTCATTTTATTTCAACGAGCGAATAGGCCGGGCCGGGTTACCGCCAACCACGGTGAACTCAGGGACATCACGCGTAACAACACTCCCTGCTCCTATCACGCAATTGTCTGCAATGGTCACGCCCGGTACGATAGTAACATTCCCGCCAATCCAAACATTGTTACCTATGGTAACCGGTTCGGCCCACTCCACGCCGGTGTTACGTGACTCCGGGTCCAAGGGGTGGCAGGCTGTGTAAATACTGACATTGGGGCCAATAAATACGTTCTCGCCAAAGGTAACGGGTGCCTCGTCAAGGATGGTGAGGTTGAAATTTGCAAAAAAGTTGTTACCGATGTGGATGTTACTGCCATAGTCACAATGGAACGGTTGATTGACGTGGCACAGAGGCCCGCAGTCTGAAACTATTTCGCGAAACTTCGCCATAAGTTTAGCCGGGTCAGTGGGAGACATATCATTAAACTCCTTTACCAGTCCGCGAACTACCACTAACCGACGTATAAATTCAGGATGTGTGGCATCATATATTTCTCCGGAAAGCATCTTTTCCCACTCCTTTGCAAACTCTTCCATAACTTCAGTATTATTCTCTTGTTATTTATTGAGTGCAAATTTACGCCACCCGCAACTTTTTCACAAGTCAATAAATCGTGGAGATACGAACAATGGGGCCGAGTCTGATGTTATTAAAATAGGGCTATAAAATGGTAAGGTCCCGATATTAATTGAATATTAACACTTTAATACTATAAGAATATGGATAAGTATGTATGTGATGTATGTGACTGGGTTTACGACCCCGAAGTAGGTGACCCTGACGGTGGTATTGCTCCCGGCACAAAGTTTGAGGATATTCCTGATGACTGGGTATGCCCTGTTTGTGGCGTAGGAAAAGACCAGTTCTCAAAGGTTGATTAAGGAATCACCCACCATTTATTATACTTAGGCGGCCGACAGGCTGCCTTTTTTTGTATATAAATCAGGAACTGAATACCTTTTTGTTGGTGTGCATCCAGTAATTGGTTTTGAGCCTCCACAGAAAGATAAGACCCCTGAAGCAAAGTTCGATTGCCATTGCTATCCACACACCTCTAAGCCCCATTGTGGGTGCAAGGGCAGCAGCAAGTGTTAACCTTACGCACCATATTGAACCTAAATTCATTCCGCTGGGAATCAGGGTATCACCGGCACCTATAAACACACCGTATGCCACAATCGATGCCGCAAACATGGGCTCGGCAAAGGCTTCAATCCTCAGTACTTCCACACCTGAATCAACAATCGCCTTCACCGGCGAGATGATTTCCATCATCACAGGGGCACACAAATACATCAACACGCCCATCACCGTCATTACCACCATCCCCGTTCCAACGGTAATGTAGGCAAAACTGCGTGCCAACTTTTTTCGGGCCGCTCCCAGACTCTGTCCCACCAAGGTGGTGGCTGCCTCGCATATACCATACCCGGGCATATAGCAAAAGCTTTCAGCCGTCACGGCAAAAGCGTTTGCAGCTATGGCAATCGTGCCCAGCGGGGCAACGATGGCGGTTATCAGCACCTGTGCGCCGCACAGCAGCAGGTGTTCGCCACACAAAGGGGCTGCGATGTGGACTGCCCTCCTCAGGCGTACACGGGTGGGACTAAATCGTGCATGACTGCCCTTGAGGTTGAGTTCTCGGTTTCGGAACCATAAATACAATAGCATAGTTGCTCCTGCACACAGCTCGGCAAGACCTGTACCCAAGGCTGCACCGGCCACACCCATCCCGGCACCCGGAGCCGTAAATGTAAACCCTCCTACCGTTACCTCTCTTGTCGGGAAGATTAGTAGCGAATTGAACAGGACATCCAAAAGACACATCCCGATATTGACAAGCCCCGGGAACAAGGTGTTACCGCTACACCGCAACATGGCCCCTGCCAAAAAGTTGATCTGTAAAATCGGCAAAGAGGCAGCAAAAATCAGGAAGTAAGATGTGGCAGGCCCGGCTATTTTGGGCTCTGCCCCGAGCCACAGCGGCAGGCCCCCGCTTATCATCACCCCAATGCCACATAGCATGACACTGAAAATCAGGATTGGAAGAAAGGACTGCTTCAATACCTCCTGAGCCTCAGACTTGCTATTGGCACCCAAACGGTTTGCAACCTGTACCGAGAATCCCATTGAGGCTGATGAACATAACCCCCAAAACAGCCAGGTTGAGGTAGCCATCAACCCGATTGAGGCAGATGCGTCGGCACCTAACGAGCCCACCATGGCAGCATCAATATACTCCATGATGATGGTTGATACCTGCGCTAAAATCGCCGGTACACTAAGCACAGCGGTGAGACGAAGCTGCTGACGCAGGGTCATCTTCTCACCGCCCCTTATACGGGCAAGCAGACTGTCTCGGGTACTGCCTGTACTCACTCCTTGGGCAAAAGTTTTGACAAAGTATCAACTATTCTCTGCAGTCCCTCACGCAACAAAGTCTCGGGACACGCCAGGTTAAGCCTGAGAAAGCCTTCACCACCTTTACCATAAATCGTGCCGGGGCTCAGCAAAACCTTTCCCTCCTGTTCAAGTATCTCTACCAGTCGGTCGCTGTCCAAACCGATTGCTCTGCAATTCAGCCACAAAAGGTAGGTGCCCTCAAGGGGTGTGCAGATTATCCCCGGCAAATGTCGGGTCAGATACTCACGAGCTATCCGGTAATTATTCCACAGGTAACTAAGCAGGGCCTCCAACCAATCCTCTCCTTGATTATAAGCTGCCATGAGCCCGACAACACCAAAGGGGTTGACGTCACACACCTCATTGATATTTATGGCTTTGTCTATGCGCTGACGCATTTCGGCATCGGCACATATTATATTGGCAATCTGCAATCCGGCGATGTTGAAACTTTTGCTCGCGGCGTTGCAAACAACCCATTTTGTCCCTACCTGCTCGGCAATAGGGGCGTATGGGGTATAACGCCTACCATCAAAGGTCAGGTCACAATGTATCTCATCAGACACAACAGTTACACCATGACGCTTGCAGATTTCTGAAATTCGCACCAGCTCATCAGTTGTCCACACGCGCCCGGCAGGGTTGTGCGGGTTACAAAGTATCATCAGGGTAGTGGCGGGATGCGACGCTTTCAACTCCAGGTCTTCAAAATCTATTGTATACCTGCCCTCCTCGCCATAAATCAATTCATTATCAGCCAACAGGCAACCATTATTGCGTATTGATGAGAAGAAACAATTATAGGCCGGGGTTTGTACAATGATACTGTCCCCCGGGTTGGTGAGGGCCTTTATCACTGCTGAAAGGGCGGGTACTACTCCGGTTGTGTAAATGATATGGGAGGGGTCAATTCGCCAGCTGTATCGCCGGTGAAACCAGCTTATCACCGCCATATAGTATTCTTCAGGCACCTTGGTGTACCCGAAAATTCCATGCTCTACACGCTTACGCAGGGCCTCTATGATGCAAGGTGCGGCGGTGAAGTCCATGTCTGCCACCCAAAGGGGTAAAACACCCTCTGAGGACGGCGTGTCCCATTTATATGAGTTTGTGTGGCGGCGAGGTGTTACTCTTCCGAAGTCGTAATTTTGCAATTTCCCGGTTCTTTAATGTTTTTGTCAATGATTATTTCTCCCAGTTTCCCGTCTATCCTCAACACTCCGGCAGTGGGATTCTTGATGCTGGTAACATCTCCCTTGATGTTGCCGTTGACGCTTGAGTACTCAAAGAGCAAGTTTGCATCCTCTCCAAAGGTGCAATCCTCAAGTATCAGCCCGTCAACATAGCACAGAAGCTGTTCTCCGGTAAAATGGCAGCGGACAAACTTCAGGTTCTTGCCATACCATCCTAAATATTCTCCGTTTATTTCCGAGTCATAAACAACAACGTTCTCGGCCTCCCAAAATGCGTCTTTTGAGTTTATCAAGGCATTATGTATTTCAACATTTTTGGCATATTGAAATCCGTAATTGCCATCCAATCGGTAGTTGTTAATTTTGATGTCACTGCAGTGCATAAACACATAGTCACACTTATCAATCTTTACATTCTCAAGAGTGATATCTGAGCAATCCCACAAGGTCTCCTCACCATTGTTAAAGTCGGTGTCACGCACATCAATCTTATGCATGCGACGGAACATTTTCGGGGCATCCACCTTGCAACGCTCCATTTTGCAGTTGCGTGAATACCAAAGACTTGAACGAGCTGACTCAGCGAAATAGCAGTCCGAGATCTTGAAGTCATCAACCTCCCAGAAGACGTATTTTCCCTCAAAAGTACAATGCTCGGCCTCTATATGGCTGCATTCCTTAATCGAGGACTCCCCAACATGAATGGTCACGTGCTCAAGGCGCAAATCATGCTCATTATATAAGGGGCGTTCCCCTCCAAATTCCTGGTCTTTAATTATTTTCATGGTGTTTTTCTATCTCTGTTTGCGTGTTACAAAAATACAATTTCCCACTCTTACAAACAACAATCAACCATCGTCCCC
>CAYMNF010000009.1:0-42434 GCA_964391735.1 uncultured Bacteroides sp.
TTGCCAAGCGAGTGCTAAACGGTGGTCATGACGTACCTATTCCCAAAATTATTTCCCGTTATGACAAATCCATTGCCAACTGTGTCGCCTTATCCCCATATGTTGACCGTCTATACGTCTACGACAACTCCGTGGAGGATGTGGATGCACAAATTCTCTTCCGCATGTGCAATGGTGAAGTGGTAAAATCTTATACCGTAAATGTGCCGGATTGGGCTAAAATCATTCTCCATAAAGAATGACGATGCGGTTTATCAGATATTTTTTAGATTTGAAGATGTGAAATAATCCATCAATTTAGAAATATCTAAATCAATATAAGCGGAGTGAAGCCAATCAGGTTTCACTCCGCTTTCTTTGCGTAGTTGTCCATTGAATCCGTTGGTAACTTTCTGTCACAGAAAGAATTTGGACTTTTCCTTTCTGCGACAGAAAGATTTTCTGTATTTTTCGTTGGAATAAGAAAACGGACTTTTACCCTCTATTAACTGTGGAGGGCTTAGTACATCAGAGGCTTTTTGCGGTTGTTGCGCCAGCCGGCCCGGTACTCGTGGTTCGTGAAGTAGACAACAATGTCGGCATCATATTGATGGTCGACAAAATAGATTTTTTTGTCAGCACGGTAGGATTTATCGGTCAGATACCAGATGCCCTTGTTGTCGTGTGCATTGGCGCGATATTCCTTTTTGGTTAGGTACACAACCAAATCGGCCTCATACTCTTTGTCGGTGACGTAGACCTTGACATCGGCATCATACTCGCGGTTTGTGGAATATACCTTCTGGGCTGAGGCAACCCCGGCAAATAAGTATAATAGAATAAAAGTCAGCAGGAAGCGCAAATATTTCATCAGGATTAGTTTTTGGATTTTCACAAAAGTAATCAATTCAAATAGTTTTTCCCAAAATATTGAGTGTAGTGCAACGATTTGCACATGGCTTTTTTATTTTATACTGAAAAAATGCATAATCGCCATACGCCGAATTCTGATTGCCAAGCGTTTATATATAAAATAAAATCGCTATTTTTGCTCTATGAAACTGATTGAGCTCAATCTTAAACACATAATTGACTTGTGCAAAAATCATAAGGTCAAGTCGCTTGCTGTCTTTGGTTCTATCCTCACGGATAGATTCAATGACAACAGCGATGTCGACATGCTTGTTGACTTTGAGCCAATTGACCATTCCACTTTTGACTACGTTAGCAACTATTTTGACCTACGTGACGCATTGGAACGCTTATTTAATCGCAACGTTGACCTAATTGAATACGGCAGTAACCTTAACCCTCTTTTTAAGGCTTCGGTTGACAAGAAAAAGCAAATTATTTATGGATGAGTTTATACACGTTTATCTTTATGATATAAAGAGGGCAATTGAGGAAGTAGAAAGTTTCTTTGTTGGCTATCCCATGCGATATGATGTGTTTGAGAAAGACTATCTACGAAGAAGTGCAGTAGAGAGGAAAGTAGAAATAATGGGAGAAGCCATAAACAGAATACTCAAAATTCAGAAAGATTTTCCATTGCCAAATGCAAGAGCCATAATTGACACTCGAAACCGAATAATACATGGCTACGATTCTGTAAAGCCGGAATTTTTGTGGAGTTTGGTCATACGACACATCCCAAATCTGAAAAAGGATGTGGAAAAGATAATTTCTGAATACGGAATATATCCTAATAGCGAAGACTTACAAACGCCTAACTAAAAGCACACCCTGACGCTTTCCTTCAAAATACTAATAAATTTAACAGCCATGAATAATTGAGAATTTCGCAGCCTTTCCAGCAATAATTACTCAGGGTGCTATGGGGAAGAATGAAGTTTTTTGTAACTTTGTATGTGGAAATTTTTTGGAAAAGATTAGCCGTTAAATAATATTATTTGAGATGAAATACTTTATCGCCATAAATGGCCAGCAGTTAGGGCCGATGGAACCGCATGAAGCGGTGGCGTACGGGCTTACCCCGGAGACTTTAGTATGGACCGAGGGGATGAAGGACTGGATGCCTGCGGGACGCATAGCCGAGTTTGCTCCCTATCTTCCTCCCCAAACACCCTATCAGGGGAATAATGTAGGCGGATATGGCAATCCCGGATACCCGAATACTCCATACCAACCGGGAGGGATGATGCCACCCTGCCCCTCTACCCACTTGGTTTTGGCCATTCTGGTTACACTGTTCTGCTGCCTGCCTTTCGGCATAGTGTCAATCGTTTACTCATCAAAGGTTGAGGGTTGCTACAACAGCGGCAACTTCCTGTTGGCTCAACAAAACTCAGACAAAGCTAAAAAATGGGCACTCATTGGTATCATCTCATCATTGTGTGTATATGTCCTGTATTTTGCGCTGTATATGTTCGGGTTTTTGACCTTGATGAATATGTAAGAAATATCTCTTGCAACTTACCCAAAAGAGAATACGCGCCATCGGCATCCCCGCCGTACTGCTTGTGGGGATGCTGATGGTATGCCTGTATTCTACCATCAATCCGGCCCATGCGGCATGGATGCCAAAGTGTGTGATACGCTCCATCACGGGGTTACAGTGCCCAGGGTGCGGAAGTCAGCGGGCACTGCACGCCATTCTCACGGGTCAGCCGCTTGAGGCAATTCAATATAACTTTGCGTGGTTAGTGGGGATTCCCCTGGTTCTGTTTTGCTCAGCAGCTTACATTTTGCGGGGTCGCTACCCCACCCTGCGACGCATAGTTTGCTCACGCGCTTTTTGCCTTGCGGTACTCAGTTTTTTATTGTTGTGGACCATAGTCCGCAATATTATCGGATGCTGAAATTGCGGATGCCGGATTTGCGCTTACTGCTGTTTACCAAGTTATTACTTCTTAATATTTTTTATCATACTTACTTAAACTATGAGAAAACACTTGCTTTTTACCCTCGCATTGTTGACCGGTATGGCAACAATGGCTGAGGAGTACACCGTATTCCTAAAAAACAGCTCAAACTGGGTCAACCCCTGCGTTTGGGCATGGGACGGGGAAACGAACTGCACCCAAAAGGGATCATGGCCCGGGGATGCCATGACACAGGATGGCGATCTGTGGAAATGGACCGCCCCGGCTGAGAAGGTGCCGACACAGATAATCTTTTCAAACAACGGTAATCCCCAGACTGCCGACCTTAAATTTGTAAATGGAGCCACATACGATTGCTCGGGAGCGATTGTAAACGGACAGGGCGACGACCCCGTTACCCCGGTTACGCCGCCTGAAGGCGGGGAATTTGCTCAAGGTACTTATCTGATCACTGACTATTACCAGGTAAACCCCGGCGGAAAGGTTGGCACCAACAAAACCATTGCCGTTAGCGGTGGCCAGAAGTGCGGTGCCCTCAGCCACTGGACTGCCGATGAATTGATTGCTCAGGGTGTAGCACGCGATGTCTGCATGGCTATAAAGGGGCTGCATGAGCGTCCCGTTGTTGACACCTATGCCGTTTATGCTGCCTATGACAATAGTAATCTTTACTTAGGCGTGCAATATGTATATACAGTCTATGACCAGTATGGCGAGGGATACCAACCCGGCGAATCAAAACCCTACAATATGGATGGTAAGCTGATGTTCGCCTTTGACTTGGATCCCAAAAAGGCTTGCGACGGAACCCTAACCAACGGCGCATCGGTATGGTTTGACAAAACCTATACCACTTTTGACAACGGTATGGACTGCCTGTTCCTGGCCTCAACTAAACCGGGAGTTGGCAATCCGGGTCTGTTTGTCCCCAATGCCGCCGGTAAATTTGACTACAATGACCCCGCTTCATGCAAAAGCCATAATATTGTTTATGGGTATGACGACGGACTTCTTTCCTCAATCGAACACATTTGGGGTCCCGAGAAATTCCGCTATAATCCCGAGCTACTTACAGGGAATGAGGGGTTTGCCGACCTGAAAACCCAAATCTCAAAACTCGGCGGCAAGGATAGCGACCACACGTTCTATGAGTATCGTTTCCCCCTGTCTGACCTTGGCATTACCGAGGAGTATATCAAAACCTATGGTATCGGTGTAATGGTGGTTGATGTATACGGGTCAAGTGCCCACTCATGCACCCCGTATGACCCCTCGATGTTTGACAATGTAAATGACAGCTATTCACAGGACTCATCCACATCAAAGGAGAAAGAGGATCTGGATGTCATTACCTACGGTTTTGCACGTATCGGCAAACTGGCCGGTGGCAATTCGGCCATCAACACTGTTGATGCTTCCCAAACCGATGCCCCGATTGAATATTATAACCTCAACGGCGTGCGCGTACTTAATCCCACCACGGGCTTTTACATCAAGCGCCAAGGCAATACAGTCACCAAGGTTATACTTTAAATAGTATCCGGACAAAAGAGAGAGGCGTGGAATCCACAGCCTCTCTCTTTTTTGTTGTATACAGGTAAGGGTGATTAATCCTCGGCGTCCTGTTTCTCGGCGTACTCTTTGAGGAGTTTATCCTGTACGTCCCCGGGCACGAGTTCGTAGCCGGCAAAGCGCATGGTGAAGGATGAACGTCCACCGGTGATTGAGCTCAATGCGGTTGAATAGCTTGACATCTCTTTCAAGGGAACTTTGGCGAGAATCTTCTCGAAACCTGACTCGCTCTCCATACCCATGATGATGGCACGGCGCCCTTGCAAGTCGCTCATTACGTCACCCATAACATCGCTGGGCACCAATACCTCAACGTTGTAGATAGGCTCAAGAACCTTGGGGTTGGCTTGCTTGAAGGCGTCGGCAAATGCGTTGCGGGCTGCCAGACGGAAAGAGATCTCATTTGAGTCAACCGGGTGCATTTTACCGTCATAGATACAAACGCGTACGTCACGTGCATACGAGCCGGTGAGGGGACCTTGCTCCATGCGGTCCATCAGACCTTTCACGATGGCAGGAATAAAGCGGGCATCGATAGCCCCACCGACAATACAGTTGTGGATAACGAGCTTGCCGCCCCAATCCAGAGCAATCTCCTGGGTGTCACGAACACTCATCTTGAACTCCTGATTACCGAACTTGTAGGTATCGGGCAGCGGAGCACCCTCCTCAAACGGTTCAATAATCAGGTGAACCTCACCAAACTGACCTGAACCACCTGACTGTTTTTTGTGGCGATAGTCAGCACGTGCTTTTTTGGTGATGGTCTCGCGATAGGGAATCTTGGGCTCCTCAAACGTGATAGGTAGTTTGTCGTTGTTCTCAACACGCCATTTGAGGGTGCGCAGGTGGAACTCTCCCTGACCCTTCAGGATGGTTTGCTTCAACTCCTTGCTCTGCTCGATAATCCAGGTGGGATCCTCCTCGTGCATACGGGTGAGGATGACGTTGAGTTTCTCGGCATCGCTCTCGGTTACGGGACGTACGGCGCGCTGATATTTGGGCTCGGGATATTTAATGAAATCAAATTGATATTCGCAACCTTTCTCATCGAGGGTGTTGCCGGTGCGAACATCTTTCAGTTTAACCGAGGCACCGATATCGCCGGCACTGAGTTCGTCAACAGCGTTCCTGATTTGACCGCAAACGCAGAACAACTGAGCAAGACGCTCTTTTGAACCGCGAGTAACGTTCTCCAGGTCCATACCGGCTTTGACGGTACCGCTCATAACTTTGAAGTAGCTGACCTCACCGATGTGGGGTTCAACAGTGGTTTTGAAGATAAACAATGAGACGGGGCCCTCTGAGTCGGGTTTAACCTCATCACCGGCAGTGTCAACCGTTGCGGGCATCTCATTGACAAACGGAACTACATTGCCGAGGAACTCCATCAGGCGGCGCACACCCATATCCTTGGCAGCGCTAACGCAGCATACGGGGAATATCGAGCGGTCGATAAGGCCTTTGCGGATACCCTCACGCATCTCGTCCTCGGTGAGTGAGCCCTCCTCAAAGAACTTCTCCATCAGTGACTCGTCATTCTCGGCAGCAGCCTCAACCAAAGCGGCGTGGTATTCCTGGGCCTTTTCGAGGTACTCCTGGGGGATATCCTCAACGACCGGTGTACCGCCGTCGGCACCCCAAGTGTACTTCTTCATCATCAGGACGTCAACCATTGAGTTGTAATCCGGGCCGGCATTCAGGGGGAACTGTACGGGAATAATCTTTTTGCCGAAGTGCTCCTTCATCTGCTCAATGAGGTTGTCATAATCTATCCCCTCTGCATCCATCTGGTTGAGGGCAAAGATGACCGGTTTGTGCAAACGGCCGGTGGTGCGGAAGATGTTTTGTGTACCAACCTCCACGCCGTATTTTGAGTTTACAACTATTACGCCGCAATCGGTAACGCCAAGAGCTGTGATGGCTGAGCCAACGAAGTCATCGGCACCGGGGCAGTCTATGAAGTTGATTTTCTTGTTGTTGAACTCGGCATACATTACAGTTGAGAACACTGAGTAACCATACTCTTTCTCAACCGGGAAATAGTCTGAGACGGTGTTCTTGGCATCAATTGAGCCACGACGTTTTATGACGCCACACTCCAATAACATGGACTCCGCAAGGGTTGTCTTACCGGAGCCCTTGCTACCAAGCAAGGCTACATTTTTGATTTCTTTTGTTTTGTAAACTTTCATGATATCTTTTTGAATATTAGATTTCAGTTAAAGGTTAATTCTCGCCGCTAAAGATAGTAAAAAATAACAAAAAAAGAAGTGTTGCGAATTATGTTTTATAACACATAATCCGCAACGCTTTAAAATATAAGGTATTCACCGGGCCGAGCGGAACCAACATGGTCACCCGGCCGACCCTTTTGTCACATTATTTTTTGGTATCGGCCTCCTCGTTGGTAATTCCGGCCAACTCAGGGTCAATCATGATGCGACCGCAGTACTCGCACACAATAATCTTTTTGTGCATCTTGATCTCCATCTGGCGCTGCGGGGGGATGCGGTTAAAGCAGCCACCGCATGCGTTGCGTTGGATGTAAACGATACCCAAACCGTTGTGGGCGTTTTTGCGTATGCGCTTAAAAGCGGTGAGGGTGCGGGCATCGATACTGGGCTCGATGGCTTGGGCCTGTTCACGCAGGTTCTCCTCCTCGGCACGTGTCTCTGAGACGATCTCCTCAAGTTCGTTCCTCTTCTCGTTGAGCACATGCTCGCGGTCGGCGAGTGTTTGCTCGGTAGCGGCAATCTCAGCTTGCTTATCCTCAATCCTGAGGGCATACTCATTGATGTGCTTCTCGGCGAGTTCAATCTCAAGGGTCTGGAACTCGATTTCCTTGCTCAGTATGTCAAACTGCTTGTTGTTGCGCACGGTGTCCAACTGCTCACGATAGCGCTCAATGGTGCTGTGGGCAGTGTTGATTTTCTCCTTCTCCTCAACTGTCTTGCGGTGGAACTCATCAATCTCCTGACGGAAATTTTCGATACGGGTTTTGAGGCCCTCGATGCTGTCCTCAAGGTCACGCACCTCAAGGGGCAACTCACCGCGAACGGTCTTTATACGGTCAATTTGGCTTAACAGCGTCTGCAGGTGATAGAGGTTTTTGAGGCGTTCCTCAACACTCAGGGGATGCTGCTCGGCGGGTTTCTTTTCGCTTGCCATTGATTATCAGGAATTACAGATATATTATCGGATTAACA
Organism: uncultured Bacteroides sp.; assembly: GCA_964391735.1. Classification (GTDB taxonomy): domain Bacteria; phylum Bacteroidota; class Bacteroidia; order Bacteroidales; family Muribaculaceae; genus CAG-1031. Next base: position 7,604 of record CAYMNF010000009.1, read on the forward strand.
TCAGCCTGCGAAAGGCTGACTGCAAAGTTAGGAAATTTTTCGGAAATTTCCTCAAAAAAGATTTGACGCGCACATTCCTCGGCTGCCCAGTGATCGATGTCCAACAGTTGAATATCGGGGGCGTTGTCAACAAAGAGATGATGACGGGTATCGCTTGTCAGGAACAGGTCGGCGCCACGTTGAACAGCCAATTGGGCAAACTCACTGCCTGAGCCGCCACACAGGGCGATACGCCTAACGGAGACATTCTCCCCTTTGGGACGGCTTGCTCGCACGGCTTCCACGCCGAAACGCTCCTTGACAAGTGTGACAACCTCATCAAGTGTCAACGGCTCGGGCAGCTCCCCGATGGCACCTAAGCCGCTCTCCGGGTCAAGGATCTCAACCCCGGTGAGGCCCAACATCGATGCCATGCGCATATTGATACCGCGTCCGCTGATGTCGGTGGGGATGTGGCTTGCATAGAGTGCAATGTTACGCCGGATGCACTCCATGACGGTTTGTTGTGGCAGGGTTGCTCCCGTCAGGCTCTTCACGCCCTTGAAAAGCGTGGGATGATGGCTTATTATAAGGTTGCAACTTTTCGCAGCAGCCTCGGCAACCACTGCCGGGGTGACGTCGACACACACCAGAACACCGGTACAGGGTGCGTCTTCCCCCGCGGGTAGCACCTGCCAACCGGAGTTATCCCATTGCGGCTGGGTTGACAGGGGTGCTAATTCCTCGATTACTGCAACAACGTCACGCAGGGTCATTAATCGTTTTCTTTGGGTTTAACATCGATGTAAAGCTCATCCAATTGGCTTTGGTCAATGGTTGAGGGTGCATCAATCATCATGTCGCGCCCCATATTGTTTTTGGGGAAAGCAATGGTGTCACGTATCGAATCCAAACCGGCCAGAATAGCTACAAAGCGGTCAAAGCCGAAAGCCAAGCCACCGTGAGGGGGAGCACCATATTTAAAGGCGTTCATCAAGAAGCCGAACTTGTATTGAGCATCCTCCTCGCTGAGGCCTAAAAGGCTGAACATCTTGTCTTGCAACTCGGCCTCATGGATACGGATTGAACCACCGCCAAGTTCGTTGCCGTTAACCACCATGTCGTATGCCGTGGCCCGCACCTTGCCGGTGTCGGTGTCAAGCATATCAACATCCTCGGGGTTTGGAGCGGTGAAGGGGTGATGCATAGCGTAGTAGCGCTGAGTCTCCTCGTCCCACTCAAACAGCGGGAAGTCCACTACCCACAGGCATGAGAACTTCTGCGGGTCACGCAATCCAAGACGGCTACCCATCTCAAGGCGCAGCTCGTTGAGCTGTTTGCGTGTCTTCATGGTTTCGCCGGCAAGGATCAGCATCAGGTCGCCGGGGGTGGCACCACCGCGTTCAAGCCACTTGCGCAGTGTCTCGTCTGAGAAGAATTTTCCCACAGAGGACTTCACGCTGCCGTCCTCCTCAAGCTTAACCCACATCAGGCCCTTGGCGCCAATTTGGGGACGCTTCACAAAATCAGTGAGTTGGTCAAGTTGCTTGCGTGTGTAACCGGCACATCCCGGGGCAACGATGGCACCGACGTAGGGGGCTGAGTCCATCACGGCAAAGCCACTGTTCTCGGTGAGGTCCTTGAGCTCGACGAAAGTCATGCCGAAGCGAGTATCGGGCTTGTCTGACCCATACAGGCGCATGGCATCGGCCCACGTCATACGGGGGAATGGCTCGGTGAAATCTATATCCTTGACATATTTGAAGATATGCTTAACAAGCCCCTCAAACATCTGCAGGACATCCTCCTGGTCAACAAAAGACATTTCACAGTCAATCTGTGTAAACTCAGGCTGGCGGTCGGCACGCAGATCCTCATCGCGGAAACACTTCACAATCTGGAAGTAGCGGTCAAAGCCGCTCACCATCAACAGTTGCTTGAAGGTTTGGGGAGATTGAGGCAGGGCATAGAATTGTCCGGGATTCATGCGTGAGGGCACCACAAAATCCCTTGCCCCCTCGGGGGTAGACTTGATGAGAACGGGGGTCTCGACCTCAAGGAAACCCTTTGAGTCAAGATAGCGGCGAATCTCAAAAGCCATGCGGTGTCGCAACTCAAGGTTGCGGCGCACAGCCCCGCGGCGCAGGTCAAGATAGCGGTAACGCATGCGCAGGTCATCGCCACCATCGGTGTCATCCTCAATGGTGAAGGGGGGTGTGAGACTGGGGTTGAGTACCTTCAAACCATCTGCTATGATTTCAATGTCGCCGGTGGGCAGCTTAGGGTTTTTGCTTTGTCGTTCGGCAACAACCCCTGACACTTGAACCACAAATTCGCGGCCAAGGCGGTTTGCGCTCTCCCAGAGCTCAGGATTCATCTCATGGTCAAAAACAACCTGTGTCACGCCATAGCGGTCCCTGACATCAAGAAAGGTCATACCGCCCATTTTGCGGACACGTTGCACCCACCCTGCCAGGGTGATTTTCTTCCCGGCATCCTCAAGGCGCAGTTCACCACATGTGTGTGTACGAAACATCTATATCCTTATTTTATAACTTGTTACAATACATTTATAATCACTCCATCAGTTTGCGATAGCGACGACGGGGTGGCTCCTTACCGCCGTTTTGAGCACGTTTATACTCCTCATAGTCGCTGTATGAGCCCTGATAGAAGACCACCTTGCCATCCCCCTCAAATGAGAGGATGTGTGTGCAGATGCGGTCAAGGAACCAGCGGTCGTGGCTTACAACCACGGCGCAACCGGCAAACTCCTCAAGACCCTCCTCAAGCGCTCGTAGGGTATTGACGTCAATATCGTTGGTGGGCTCATCGAGCAACAACACGTTACCCTCCTGTTTCAGAGCCATTGCCAGATGCAAACGATTACGCTCACCGCCTGAGAGGACTGCGATTTTCTTCTCCTGGTCAGCGCCGGTGAAGTTAAAGCGACTCAGGTACGCGCGGGCATTGACATCACGTCCGCCCATTCTGAAACTCTCAACGCCCTGCGAGATAACCTCATAGACGGTTTTCTCGGGCACAAGGTCATGATGATTCTGGTCAACGTATGCAATCTTCACCGTTTCGCCAACCTCAAAACTACCATTGTCAGGTTGCTCCTGACCCATTATCAGGCGGAAAAGAGTGGTTTTACCGGCACCGTTCGGGCCGATAACGCCCACAATACCGTTGGGAGGCAACATAAAATCCAAATCTTTGAAGAGTTGCTTGTCCCCGTATGCCTTTGCAAGTTTCTGAGCCTCAATGACCTTGTTACCCAGTCGCGGACCGTTGGGGATGAAGATCTCAAGTTTCTCCTCACGTTGCTTCTGGTCCTCGTTCAGCAGCTTGTCATAAGAGTTAAGGCGAGCTTTTCCCTTGGCCTGGCGAGCTTTGGGGGCCATGTGTATCCACTCCAACTCACGCTCAAGGGTTTTGCGGCGTTTGCTGGCCTGTTTCTCCTCCTGAGCCATGCGACGCGTTTTCTGGTCGAGCCATGATGAGTAGTTCCCTTTCCAGGGTATTCCCTCGCCGCGGTCCAGTTCCAGAATCCATCCTGCAACATGGTCAAGGAAATAACGGTCGTGGGTGATGGCAATTACCGTGCCGGGATACTGACGCAAATGTTGCTCAAGCCAGTCAATCGACTCGGCATCGAGGTGGTTGGTAGGCTCGTCAAGCAGAAGCACATCGGGCTGTTGCAACAGCAGGCGGCACAGAGCCACACGACGGCGCTCGCCACCGGAGAGGGTCGCAATCTTGCGGTCGTCAGGCGGACACTGCAAGGCATCCATGGCGCGCTCAAGCTTTGAGTCGATATTCCACGCGTCGGCGGCATCAAGTTTATCCTGCAATTCAGCCTGGCGAGCTATCAGGGCATCCATCTTCTCGGGGTCCTCAAGTACCTCAGGGTCGGCAAATGACTCGTTAACCTTGTCATACTCAGCCAACAGGTCCATGACCGGTTGCACACCCTCACGCACAACATCCAGAACTGTCTTATCCGGGTCCAACTTAGGGTCCTGTTCCAGGTACCCTACACTATAGCCCGGCGAAAAAACTACCTCGCCCTGATATTGCTTATCTATGCCGGCAATTATCTTCAACAACGTTGATTTACCGGCACCGTTAAGACCTATGATACCAATCTTGGCACCATAGAAGAATGAGAGATAAATATTTTTGAGAACCTGTTTTTGCGGCGGGAAGGTCTTGCTGACACCCACCATTGAGAAAATTACTTTTTTATCGTCGGCCATGGAGGTCAATGTTTCTTTTTAGGGGCATAACGCACGGGGTAATCACAGCGCGTTTTGCCGGTGATTATATTATTCAGTTTTGACTTGTTCAGCTGTTTGCGGATACCCGAAATGTGGTCAATGTAAAGCATCCCGTCAAGGTGGTCAAGCTCATGCTGAACTATGCGCGCAAGGAAACCTGAGATTTCGCGCTCATGCTGTTGCCAGTTCTCGTCAAACCAGTTCAGGCGAATGTGTTCGACACGCTTCACCTCCTCAGACATCCCGGGCAGGCTGAGGCATCCCTCGGCACGCTTCACCTCCTCGCCATCGAGGATTGTGAGTGTGGGGTTAATGACAGCCATTTTGCTGTCGGCACACCCGGGGTCAGAATCGGCAATAGGCGACCCGTCGATTACCACCATGCGCAGGGGTAGGCCAACCTGGGGTGCAGCAAGGCCCACACCCTCTGACGCATACATTGTCTCAAACATATCGTCAACCAGCTTTGGCAAGTCAGGGTAATCACGCGGGACATCCTCGCAAACCTTGCGAAGCACCGGGTGCCCATACAAATAAACCGGTAGTTTCATTCTTCAAATCTTATTTTGCTTGTTTCTTTTCGTCATCCTGATACTGCACGCTCTGCAGATAATCGTTAAGAATCACGGCAGCCGCCACGCGGTCCACCGTTGCTTTGTCGCGGCGGTCGCTTTTCTTCAGGCCCCCGTCCAGCATGGCCCGGTGAGCGAGCACCGATGTAAAGCGCTCATCAAACATCACCACGTCAATCCCCGCAGGTGTCAGTTCCCGGCGCAACCGCTCAACTGCCGGGGCGATGTATTGCATTGATTGGGAGTCTCGTCCGCGCATATCACGCGGCAAACCCACCACCACACGGTCAACCGTCTCAGTGGCAATATATTTCTTTATCCACGGCAAAAGGGAGGCGGTGGCTACCGTCTCGGTGGGAGTGGCGACAATGCGCAACATGTCGGTTACTGCAAGCCCGCAACGTCGCTTTCCGTAGTCGATGCATAAAATACGACCCACGGGTGCAAAGTTACAAATTTTACCGATATTGCCGAAATATTCTAATCCCCGTTATCTTTTTGTTCCCTTTGAGGTAATCAACAAGGGTTTGGTGGGTAATTACCACCTCTTTTTGTGCTGATGAGGCGTGCATAAGGTGTGGCACATTATCAATAATGGTTACCAACCCCACATGTGAGACATCCAGGCCCGGAATGCCGGTGGTAAAAGCCACAATATCCCCTTCCTGCAACAGTCGGGTTACCTCGGGAAGCACCTTGTCTTTGGGTATCATCGGCATCCGATAATTACTGAAGGGGGCCTCACACTTTTTAATAGCCGCAACGTTCCCCGGATTGTTTTTTAGCGCGGGGTACGAGGCCGTGTGGGTTGACATAAAATTGAGAGGCTTGTCAATGTGTACGCACCACGGCAACTGGTCAGTGACCTCGGTTAACAGATTATGACGCTGTGCATTGGCAATCCAATCGCTGATGTAGTGCAACCTACCGGCGTAGCCGTCAATCTCGCCGTTACGATAGCGCAAAGCGGTTAGTAAATCCAAAAAGGTGTCAACGGTCGGGTCAGAAGTTGCGGCTGCTTTTGCCAAGGCCACAGAGACCTCAACCAATGTAGTGCAGTCAAAGGCTTCAGTGCAGACGGTCAAAGTTTCAGGCTCCCCCTCAAGGGTGGCACCGACGTATGGCCTGCCCAAAAAACATCGGGCGGCATCAGTGGGAGTCGGATTAGCAATGCCCTGCAGGTGCGTCAGAATATCCCTAACGGCCAATGAGTCAGTATCAGGATTTCCCCAACGAACGGATTCACGAGCCGACAGGTTACACGCGGCTGACAAAATGATTATACAAAAGAGCAGCTGCTTCATCCCTCGGTTTCGACAGCCTCGCCAATAAGGGTTGCACGTGTTGAGTCCGTAATCTTGACATCGATATAATCACCTACGCGTATCGGGCGAGCCGGACGTGTGAAAACCACAGTTTTGTTTTGCGGTGTACGTCCCACCAACTGCTCCTTTGAACGCTTTGACACGCCCTCAACTAACACCTCAAAAGTTTTGCCGACATCACGGCGGTTTGAGGCTGCCGACAGTTCGCCCTGCAGGTCAATCATACGGTTTAAGCGTTCAATTTTCACTGTTTCTGGGACATTATCGGGCATGGTGCGTTGAGCCAGAGTGCCCGGGCGCTCGCTGTATTTGAACATGAACGCATTGTCAAACCCAACCTCGCGCATCAGTGAAAGCGTCTGCTCAAAATCCTCCTCGCTCTCATTGTGGAAACCGGTGAACATATCGGTGGTGATTGAGCAATCGGGCACAATTCGGCGTATCGCCGCAATCCTGTCAAGATACCAGCTGCGGGTGTATTTACGATTCATGGCCTTGAGGACAGAGTCACTGCCGCTCTGTACCGGCAAGTGTATGTGGGGGCACACATTGGGTTCACGGGCTATAACGTGCAGGGTGTCGTCGCTCATATCCTTGGGGTGGCTGGTGGTGAAGCGCACACGCATCCCCGGGCCGGCCTCATGCGCGACGGCTGCCAACAGGTCAGGGAAAAATGTACCGTTGTGGTTATATGAGTTTACGTTCTGTCCCAACAGAGTCACCTCCTTGAACCCGCGGTTACGCAGGTCCGCCACCTCGGCAAGAATGCTTTCAGGCTCGCGGCTACGCTCCCTGCCACGCGTATAGGGGACTATGCAATAACTGCAAAAATTGTTGCACCCGCGCATAATGCTCACAAAACCGGCAACGGTTTGACCCGGTAGTCTCTTGGGGATAATATCGCGGTATGTCTCGGTGGTGCTTAGCTCGACATTGACAGCGGGATGCCCTGCTTCGGCCTGGGCAAACAGGGCCGGGAGGTCAAGATACGCGTCAGGCCCGGCAACCACATCAACCCCATGCTCGGCCACGAGCACATCCTTTACACGTTCACCCATACACCCGATGACACCTATTATAAGACCTTTCCCCTCCTTGCGGCGCTTGCGGCGTAATGAAGCGAGGGCCTGCAGCCGTCCCACAATCTTTTGTTCGGCGTTATCGCGAATCGAGCAGGTATTCAGCAGCACGGCATCGGCCTCATCAATCCCGGTGGCCGAGCCATATCCGGCGGTTTCCAGAATGGAGGCAACCACCTCACTGTCGGCGACATTCATCTGGCAGCCGTAGGTCTCGATATATAATTTTTTGTCGGTCATTGTTGTGTGTTTTCTTCAATTTCACCTATGCGCATAACGTCCTCCTCAAAGGTTTCACGTTTTATGGCACGGCTACGCATCTTGTTGCGATAAGTATATATGGTGTTCACCGAATAGTTCATTACCTGGGCAATGCGGGCACTCTCCTCAATGCCAAGGCGCATAAAGGCCAGGATGCGCAGGTCGGTGTTCAATTTTTCGTTAGGCTTAAGCTGTATCTGAGCATCGGGGCGCAACAGCTTGTTTACATCCTCAAGGAAGGTTGGATATATGTGCAGGAACGCGTCATCAAAGGTTTGATAAAACTCTTTGCTCTCCTCGTCGACAAACTTCCCTGAGCGCACCAGGTTGTCAAGGTCCTCGGTCTTGCCGGCGGCAATTTTTCTGTGCACCACCTGGCACAGTTTATTCATCTTGTCGACATAAATTGAGCACAGGTCCAAGAAGCGTGCAAGATAAACATCCTTGACCTTATTGGCTGATTCAAGGCGCGCCGACATCCTCTTCTCGTTGCGAACCTCACGCCTCAGATAGTAAAGCATGCCCACCAGGCACAACAGGGCCACCGCTAACAGTGCCACGGCCACCGTCAGCCAAGTGCGCACCCTTGTCAAAGCGGCATAATGCGCCTCCTCGATAAGCGGCAGGGTCTCGGTGGTCTCGACGGCACGCATCTTGGCCCCGCACATCACGGCATTGTCAAGTGCAACAATCAGGTAGCGATGCGGGCGGTCGGTCTCTCCTTTCTCAAAAAGCACGCTGCCTAACTCCTGCAGGGAGGTAACCTCGAGAGTGCCGCTCTTTATATCTGCTATGGCTGAACGCGCAAGGTAATACTGATACCCCTCCTCGTTGTCCCGGTCCTTCTCAATCTGCGCCTTGAGGTGGGCAACACGGGCATACAGGTTGTCATCGTCCCGCAGGTTTTTCAAAAGCAAGGTTATCTTGTCATCAGCCAAGGATTGTTGGCCGTTATTATATGCCAACTCGGCCTCGTTGAACATGCGCCAATTGCTGTTAGGGGGGAGAAGTTCTATGAGCCGTTGCTGCATCAACATCGACTTTTGGCGATACTGATTTGCCAGATCGGGAAACTCCTTATAAAAACGTGAGATGTGAGAGTATAATTGCCGACCGTTGTCAAAGTACTCAGTCAGGGCCTCACGCTCCATTTTAACAGTGTCGATCTGCGAAAAATTCTCGGCTGAGAGTGTCGTTATACCGGCCAAGGGTTGATAGGCTAATCGACGCATGTGCATCTTGGCAGCCAGGGGACTGTCAGGGAAACGCTCCTCGCCAAGTTTATAAAAGTATATCAGCGAGTCATTGTTGAAAGATGTGTATGCCTCGCCCAATTGCAAATAGAGTTCAGGGCCCGAACGGCCGGTACCGAGCATTCTGCGCAGGGAGTCGATATGCTTGTGGCGGGACTTCAAGTAGACCTCGCGCTTCTTCACCTCCACGTCCAGCTCGTTCAGCGCCGAGCGCAGGGAACCCGCACCCGCGGCAGCAACGCTGAACAAAACCATGAAAAGGCAAACGATTTTACGCATAATTTCGGTAAAGCACGTATTTGTGCAAAGGTAACCATTTTTTAGGATTTCCCGAAAACCCGGTGCCGGGTTGGGCGGGTAATTTGCATGTTAAGGAGGGATTAGGTATTTTTGCGGGGACCAAAATCAAACATAACTATATGTACCTGAAATTTCTGACGGCAGCTGTATTGGCCACCTCGGTGTTCATGACAGCGGCTGCCAAAGACACATCGCCTGCTTATCCTGAGGGTGACAAGGCCCTTAAACAATATTTTATCGACAACCTGCCCGCAAGCGCTTCGGCAGCAAAAAAGAAAATCACCCTGATGCTGAAAATTGATGCCGAGGGGAAGGTTGTCCAGGCTCTACCGCAAGGTGTTGAGGAGAAGATAGCCGGTGAGGCTGTAAAAATAGCTAAACGGCTGCCGGCTTTTACCCCGGCCACGGTTAACGGCTCACCGGCCGAAGCGTGGATGAAGGTGATAGTACCATTAGACGGGAAGAGAACGGCACCAAAACTTGACTTTGTAACTGACTACAGCCGCCTGACCGAGATTATTATTATCGACGACGAGGAGGTGGACAAGGAGCAACTTGCCGAGGGGCAAACCTCTGAGACTGAGTCAGACACATAACCGGCATAGGCACAACTATAATTATGACGGTAACTGAGGTATATGACGAAGCTCTGCAGGCTCTGAGGGGTTCTCTCCCTGAGGGTGAGGCATTGTGGACTGCCCGAATCCTTGTAGAGGATATTTTGGGTGTTTCACGTACTACAATGCTAACGCACCCCCTGAAAGAGATTGCCGACGAGAGTGTACATCGTATGCGGCAAGCTGTCAACAGGGTGTTGTCCGGCGAACCGGTACAGTATGTTGTCGGATTCCAGGAGTTTATGGGGATGAGGCTGAAAGTCAACCCCGGTGTACTTATTCCCCGCCCCGAGACTGCCTCTCTGGTTGATGCCGTAACCGACCAATTTGGCGATGCCACCGACCTCAACGTCCTGGATGTGGGGACCGGGAGCGGGTGCATAGCTCTGGCCCTTGCACGCCGTCTGAAGTTCCCCACGGTTATAGCCACGGATATTTCAGAGGCAGCCTTAGAGACCGCACGCGATAATGCCGGCAGCTTAGGCGTTCGCAATGTCACCTTTGAACAGAGTGACGCCCTGAAACCGTGGCCGTTCCCGGACAGTAGCTTTGACATTGTTATTTCCAACCCTCCATACGTCCTTGAGCGTGAACGGCCGGCCCTTGATAAGCGCGTTACTGAGTATGAACCCGCGTCTGCCCTATTTGTTCCGGACAATGACCCCCTGCTATTCTATCGTGCAATAGCCACCGAGGGTGCGCGGGTGCTGAAACCCGGCGGGTATATCTTTTTTGAGGGGAATCCCTTAACGCTTAACGACCTGAAGGCCCGGATGCAAGAGTCAGAGGAGTGGGAAAACGTCTCCACGTGGCTTGATGATGAAGGCCGGTTACGTTTTTTAAAAGCACAAAAAGCACATAATTAAACCCAATATATGAAAAGCCAAAAACTCTTCTCAGGTATTGTGATAATGATTGCGGGCCTATGTTGCTGCATGGTTGCCACCTCTGCCCCACTCCCCGCGCCCGATATTTTTAAAAATGTAAAAGTCCCGGCAAAAAAGAAACCGGCAGCCAAGCCCTCAACCACAACCACCAAAAAAGCTGCCTCAAAACCCACAAAGGCCAAAGCGACAAAAACGCCCGCCAAGAGCAGCCCTGTTGTTACCCAATCGTGGGAACCGGAGCCTGACCGATACTTTGATGACGAGGACACCGATTCAACGGCAGTTGCTACAGAGGTTGATATTGTTAAGGAAGCACAGCCCAAGGTTGAGGAGGAAAAGATTTTTGGCCCCGTTGAGCAAGCACCCATGTTCCCCGGCGGGGATGCGGCATTGTTCCGGTATTTAGCTGAACATTTACGGTATCCTGAAGATGCACAGGAACAGAATATCCAAGGCCGAGTGATAGTAAATCTGGTGATTACCAAAACGGGAGAAGTCGGTGATGTGATAGTTAAGCGAAGCGTGCACCCCTCGTTGGACAAGGAGGCTGTGAGGGTATGCAAGAGCTTGCCCAAATTTGTCCCCGGGAGGATGAATGGGCAACCGGTCAACGTATATTACACTCTCCCTATCACATTCAAATTGCAACAGTGATCACTCCCCCTACCCCGGACCCCAAGGCTGAGCTTGCGAAACTGGAAAGAATATGCGCACAAAGCGAGCTTTGCAGCTTTGATGTGCTCACACGTCTGCGCAAACGCGGCATTACGGGGAATACGGCTCTGAAAATCCTTAACAGCCTTGTCGACAACAGCTTTGTTAATGACGAGCGCTTTGCCACGGCGTTTGCCTACACCAAGGCCCGGGCAGCATGGGGGCCCCTCAAGATAAAAGCGTCACTGGCGCAAAAACGGATAACCGGGGAGGTTGCCCGGCAGGCGATTGAACAGGTTGAGTATGAAGTTTTTGAGGAAGGGTTGATAAGAGCCATACAGACCAAAGCGGCGGCGATGAGATTGACCCAACCACCTACCTTTGATGAATCGCAAAAGATTTTGCGGTTTGCCGCCGGGCGCGGATTTGAGGTGTCAACGGCACTGGCCCTGTTAAAAAAGCCTGAAAAATGGCTGTTAAAAGACTGATTTCAGCTTTTAGTAATCTTGTGACCTCTGTGCGGGACGTGGTGTGGCCACGCCTGTGCCCGGTGTGCGGTATCGCTCTGTTACCCGGTGAGGAAATCCTGTGCCTGGAGTGCCTGACAAATCTGCCGCGCACACATCTGCATCTTGCCGGTTATAACCCCAAGAACAACCCGGTAATAGACCGGCTTGTAAACCCCGCGATACCGATAAATAGGGGCACAGCGTGGTTCTATTATGGCGCCGGCTCACCCTTCAGCCGAATCATTCTCGAAGCCAAATTCCACAGTCAGCCTTATATCCTAAGGCACGCAGGGCGTCTGTATGCCAAAGAAATCCTTCCGGATGGATTCTTTAGCGATATCGACGTCATCATCCCCGTGCCGGTTTGGATATCTCGCGAGTTGTCTCGCGGATATAACCAGACCGAATTTATTTGCCGTGGCCTAAGCGAGGTAACCGGCATTCCTATCGGGTTGGATTTGGTGGCCCGCCGGCCGCACAGAAGTCAACGCAAGCGCAGTGCCACACAACGGCATTTGGGACTTGACGGGGTTTTCAAGATGATAAGGCCGAATGAATACCGTGGAAAACACATCCTGATAGTAGACGATGTGTTAACCACCGGCTCAACTATGCGCAGCGCTCTGCAGGCTGTCCACACAGCCGTGCCCGATGCCACCCTAAGCGTTCTTACGCTGGGGTGTACACCTCCTTGATTTGTTGGATGGCAGCTGCGGCGGTCATATCAGGCGTGGCCGGGACGATGGTGCCGTAATCACGCGCCAACCAATACTCGTCGGTGTCGGGATTGTCCGGTTCAAGGTTGTGGAACTTGCCGGCCAGCCAGTAGAAAGGATGGCCGTGCGGGTCTTGATACTGAACATATTCATCTGACCAGTATCCATGTGCGCTGCGGCAAACTTTCATCCCCTTCATCTCAGTGTTAGCCGGGAAGTTGATATTGAGGCACGTCAATTTTGGCAGCCCGTGCTGCAATGCCTTGGCAATGATATCGTTGATTATGGGAAGACAACGGCTGAAGTCGGCCTGCAGCGAGTGGTCAAGCAAGGAAAAACCTATTGAGGGGATTCCCAGCATGGTTGCCTCCATAGCGGCACCCATGGTTCCGCTGTAGATAACATTGTTGCCTGCATTCGACCCATGGTTTATCCCTGAAAGCATCAGCGCCGGTTCCCTATCGGGGAACAGGACATGCTTGCCAAGCTTGACACAGTCAACCGGCGTGCCGGTAACGGAGTATATCGGTGTGCCGTTATACTGTTCGACTTGGCGTATATGCAGGGGCTGATTAACGGTTATGGCTGAGGATTTTCCTGACTGCGGGGAATCGGGAGCCACCGCCACAACCTCACCAAACTGCACGGCACAGTCAATAAGGCGATGCAGCCCGTCGGCCCGCCAACCGTCATCATTGCTTATGATTATCAAAGGTTTTGACATGGATAGGTAATTGAGATTTAGTAATTTATTCAACTGTCGCAACTGCTTGTTTACCAAGCAAAACGGCCACGGCAAAATCAAGCATGGAGTCCCGGCCTTCCATAGCCGCTTGCGGGTCAAGATCAATATGGCAACCCGGCGAGGGGTCAACTCCTCCCTCGGTGGGAACACCCTGCGGGTCATATACCGGGCAAGCCGAGAAACGTATTCCCCAGCCGTTTGAGAGCTCGCTGCTGAAAGGCATGCCGCTGCCACCGCCGGTGCGGTCACCAACAACAACACACCCGGGCAAGGACTTCATAACCGCAACAAAATTATTAGCCGCCGAGAAGGTACTTCGGTTAACCAAAACCGCCACGGGCTTTGCCCACCGCTGGCGCCCTTTAGCTGCGGGATTGTACCAATACGCCATGGGCTTGGAAAATGCGTCATGGCCCGGTCCCGTCTTGTGGCTTATGTATCCGGCCAAAATAGGAGCAGTGATGAAGCGTGCCACTAACACCTCGACGTAGGTCATTGACCCGCCCCCGTTGTCGCGCACATCAATAATTAAGCCGTCGGTTGACGCCAGATATGCCAACACGGCATCAAGATTCCCCTCCCCGATAGGGCTGTTGAAAGATGAATACCGCATATACCCGATATTTTCAGGCAAAATACCGTATTCTATACCACCCGTCATCTGGTAGTTGAAATTGAAATAATATTGCTCGACAAGTCGGGCACTGTAGTTTTGCGGATAGTCACTCCACCACTTTCGGTAATAAGAGGTCCGGAAGGAGGAAGAAAGATTGGTATGGCCATCCTTTAACACATCAAGCATTTCAGCACATACGTCAAACAGTTGCCTTGAGGTCATCGAGTTGTTAACCTTGCACCGATACACATTGTATACCGAGTCCCAGTCAACACCCTTTTCTTCGAAAAAGCAGTAATGTTCATCGAGAATCTTCCACAGTTGCTCAAAGTTTCCGGTTGCCGAATCGTCATACTCAGCAATATCATGGCATGAGCACAATGCACAAAAACCGATAAGCAAGGGTAAAAGGCGACGCATGATTAATAGTAGGCAGATATGTTGTGTGAAGATACCTCTTTCCCGGGAGATAATGAAAGGAACTCACCGGATATACCCAAGACGAAGCTGTGTGTGAAGCAACGAGTCGTCAGGTTGTTGACGTGCGTGGTAATAAGCTCGCCCCGGTATCCGATGCGCAATGCCGTGGCCCCCAAGCGCCAGTCGGCAGTAATCAGATTCTCCATTTCAAAGCGGTTCCCGGGCCACGCCGCGTGAGCCAACCCTGAATGGTTCCCTAAATAAATTTCATAATACAGCTCGCCATAGTCCGGTGAGAAGAACGCACCCAACAATGGCAACGAGGGCTGCCAACGCAGGGTGAGCGGGCGCTTTGCAAGGGCCGTATGCCAGAACACGGCACCGGTTAACCCCACGTTCACAGCAGCTTTCAGTGACACCGGGTTGTTGCCGTTACGCTGCAGATACAGGCCTCCACCCTCCCCCTTAATCATGGGGCCGGCTGCAAGGGTGAACCGCTGACCCCACAGGGGTACATTCCACCGCCGCAACATTGACCAAGAGGCTGATACCTTTAAATCCCACATATTTGCATTTTTTGCGGGATTTTGTGTATCGGCTATCATGGCCGACAGGGCCAGTTGCATGACAAACTTCTCAGGGTTAAACCGCATAGCCTGCCACCGCTCATATCCGGCCCCGAGGTTCCACCCCGAATAATGGAGCGGAGTAAGATAGGTGTCAGCAAGATGCGCAGACCCGGCCTCAACTGTCCAGGCTGAGGTGACGGGCCTGTTGACCTCAGCCCTCAGGGAGGACACCGACCACAGTACTATCAGCAGACAAATAACCCCGTTGCGCATCAAAACAGTCTTGTCTGGCCTATGATGCTGTCCCTCAGTTCCTCATCGGTCTGCTCGGGTTCAGCATCCGGGTTGACGTTTTCAACTGAGGGCTCCTCTTCAACAGGCTCCTCATCAATCGGGTCCTCAATCAGCGGCTCAATCTCCTCAACATTAGCTAATTTCCATGTGGTAAGGCGCTTACCCTTGGCCTTGAAAGATTTGGGAGCCACAAAATCACGGGCTATGACCTCAAGAGGCTCTCGTCCCTCATCTTCTCCACCGAACGTAAGCAGGAACCGTGCTCCCGGTTTGTCGGTAAGGGCAAGAAGCGTGGACTTGGGATTTTCGCCGATGAATCGCTGGCGTTTTCCTGACGGCTCAAAAACAAATCTCTTGAGGTAGGGATAGCCCTGGTCGGCATCAAAGAGTACAGCAGTCCAAACTATACCGGGTCTGAACTTTTCAATGCGTAAAATGTCATTATCAAAGTGATTGGTGACATCAAAGGTGGTGGTGTAGTATTCACCGTTCTTTGTAATCACCAATATAAGGTCGGTGCCGGCGAACTCGCCCAAGAAGTTACCCTGAGAGTTGTAGTTAAGACGCAGGACATCAGGGTCAAACCAAACGTTGACGCCGCCCAAGGTTGAGGCGCCTTTCTCCTTGAGGTTGATGCGGTAGACGTCATTCTTGGTGACGAGATTTCCGCGTGAGGCCTTACCCTTTATGGCAAGCGCGCCAAAGTCAACATCAATGTGTAGCTTTGCCAGTCGCGGTTTCGGTTTAAGGATTACCTTTACCACCTCAGCCTCCCCGTTGGGATTTGCGCTGAAATAGGCCACGCGGCTGCCGGGTGTACCTTGGGTGACATTATACTCCTTGTCTCGCGTCACCCCGGTGATGTTGAAACGCTTCATGTAGTACGGACCACCCTTTCCATCCTGATATATAACATTATAGATGGTGCGGGTGTCGTTGCGGCGGAAGACATCGACAAACAGCACATTTTTACCGACAAACAGTTTGTCCTGGACCTTGACAACCTTATAGCGGCCGTCGCGGTAAAAAATAATGATATCGTCAATTGACGAGCAGGGACACAGCAGTTCATCCTTTTTCAACGCGGTTCCTATAAAGCCCTCCTCACGATTGATGTACAGTTTCTCGTTGGCCTCGGCAACGGCTGAGGCACGTATGGCATCAAATCCCCTGATGACAGTTCGTCGCGGATAGTGCTCCCCGTATTTGGCCTTGAGGTTCTTGAACCACTCAATTGTGCACTCTGTCAGATGCTCGAGTTTGTGGTTAAGTTCAGCTATCTGCCCCTGCATGGCTGCAATCTGCTCCTCGCACTTGTCAACGTTGAAGCGCAGAATACGACCCATTTTTATGTCAAACAGCTTTATTACATCCTCATCAGTGACCTCACGAAGAAGGGATGCCTTGAACGGCTCAAGACGCTTATGGATGTGGCGAACAGCCTCCTCGCGGTTGCGCGCCTGCTCATAAGCTTTATCCTTATAAATCCGCTCCTCAATAAATATGCGCTCAAGCGACAGCATGAACAGCTGCTCTGAGACCTCGTCACGCTTGATTTCAAACTCACGTTTCAACAGCGCACGGGTTTTCTCGGCACTGTGCGAAAGGACATCGCTAACCCCAACGAACCGCGGGTGGTTGTCCTCAATTACACAACAGTTGGGCGACACCGACACCTCACATGCCGTGAAGGCGTACAAGGCGTCTATTGTCTTGTCTGATGAGGTACCGGGCAACAGGTACACAAGGATGCGGGCCGAGCGTGAGGTGTTATCCACGACCTTACGAATCTTGATTTTGCCGGACTCAAAAGCCTTCAGTATCGAGTCAATGACAGAGCCGGTTGTCTGCCCGTACGGAATCTCGGTGATAGCCAATGTCTTGCTGTCAACCTTCTCAATCTTTGCACGAATCTTGACGGCACCACCTCGGCGCCCGTCGTTGTAACGTGAGACATCTATGAACCCGCCCGTGACAAAATCGGGGAAAAGCTCAAACTTCTGCCCGGAGAGATAAGCCACCGCGGCATCACATATCTCATTGAAGTTATGGGGCAGGATTTTTGAGGATAGGCCCACGGCAATACCCTCGGCTCCCTGCGTCAGCAGCAAGGGAAACTTGGCCGGCAAGGTTACAGGCTCGGGCTTGGTGCCGTCATAGCTCATGGTCCAGTCCGTCACCTTGGGGTTGAACAGTATATCCAGTGCCAGTTGAGACAGACGCGCCTCGATATATCGGCCGGCAGCCGCTGAGGCCCCGGTCAGGATATTACCCCAGTTACCCTGCCGCTCAATCAACATATCCTTTTGCCCGAGCTGTACCAAGGCTGAATATATTGAGGCATCGCCATGCGGATGATAGTGCATGGTGTTTCCCACAATGTTGGCAACCTTTTTGAAGGCTCCGTCATCACTCTGCTTCATGGCGTGCAGGATGCGTCGCTGAACGGGCTTCAGGCCATCGTCCATGTGGGGAACCGCGCGCTCCAGAATCACATAGCTGGCATAGTCAAGGAACCAGTCCATGTACATCCCTTTCAGCACATTGCGCTGAGCCGGGTCGTTGCGATCCACAGCCAACGTCGCCGGCAAGGAAAGCCCGGCAGACTCTGACGGCATCTCGTCAGGCACAGTCTCAGCCCCCGTATCATCATCTCGGGTAGGGTCAAGACCCTCACCCGCCGCTTCGTCAGGGATTATGTTGTTATCTTCCAAATTCATAAGGCCAGAAATATGACACAAATATAGGCAAAAAGGCTGAATATGTCAAATTTGCCGCCTCAGATGCGGCCTTATCAATGATAATTTAGTGCACTGCAAATTTGTGCAACGTGTAAATTTGTTACTTATATTTTGTACTTTTGTATCTCCTTTTGAACCACGTTATTTTGCAATGCTCTGATGAAAAAATATTTACTTCTCATCCTTCTTGTCCCGGTGTGTTTGTCAGCCCTGCCGGATATTGACAAACAGCTTCAAGAGTTGGAGCCGAGGTATCAAGCCCTTGTTGAGAATATTGAGACCCCTGAGGAGGCTCGTGCCCTTATTGACAGCCTGATACAAGTCAACCCCAAGGACCCTTTGTATCTGTTGCTCAACATCACCCTGCCCTTCCCTGATTCGGTTGCAGACAAAAAGGGTATTGAAGCGGCTGAGTTGGGCATAAAAAACCTGCCCGGCAATTATAAAAGTCTAAGAAACCTGTGTTATTATGCAAAGGCTCGCGCTACATTGTCAAGCGACTCTTTGCAAGCCTTTAACCTGTATAAACATGCGTGGACCCGCGAACCGTGGTCTCAGGGTTTTGTAGAAATCTCAAATCTTTGTTTTGACTTCAATGACCCGGAGACTTTGAGAAACCTGATAACCGAGGCCCAAAAGAGGGATTTAGTACAGGAGGGCCCCATGAGGTCGGCAAAACTTATGTTGTCAAGTCTTGAGAACAGTGACTCAGACATTTACAATACCACCATTGCTTTCCTGAAGGATTACTCAATTGACCCGGCAGCCGAGGTGGCCTTCAAGGTGTTGTCACGCTCGGCCCCCGAACAGCTCAAAAAAGGATTTGCCGAAATAGTCACGAAGTATGGTGCTATTGACAAGTACGCCGCATATTATTTGAAACATCGTGAGGATATTGACGCGGATTTTCAATTGATACGTGACAGCAAACCTGATAATGAGAAGTGGGAGGTTGATGCCGATGTTATCCACCTGCTTTATCTGGCCGAACGATATCCCGAGATATGGAAACGTTTGGAAATAATGGCTACCGATGCTGCGGCTGACACCAACTATGTTAATGACGGTCTCGTGGCAATGGCAACCCAGTTGGATTATCCCTATGAATTGGTTGAAAATTCTTTTGACATCCCCACAGAAAACCTGCCGGATGATATTGCAGTAAAAAGATTGTTGGCCTTAAGCACAGGATACAAAAATCGATTGGAAGATGTTAAGAAAAAGGCCTCAGAGCTGATGTTTAAGTATCCTGATATGGCTTTCGTTGCCCACTATGCTTTGGGCAGGGCGCAATTGAATGAGGGTAATTTGGAAGCGGCACTCAAAGAGTTTGAAACTTCATCGATGTACAATGAGGATGAAGGGTTGCCGCAGCTTTATCAAGCTGTGGTTTTGCAAAAACTTGGCCGGGGTGAAGAAGCTGAACAACTCCTTGTTGACCTACGGCAAAAGGATGGCACCGATATGGCACTGATGGACCCGAAAACTTTCAAGGCCTTGGTGCTTGCCATAACCGGCAATGGCGTTGACGCAATGGGAATAACTGAATCCCAAGAACCCAAAACCGATTATGACTGGCAACATTATACCCTACGGGCCCTGATATACTATCTTTGTAATGAACCGGCAAAGGGGAAAGAGGCGATGAAAAAGGCCAGTGATATATACCCTAAGGCGATGGATTACATCATGCTTGACCCGCTATGGGAGCCTATAATCATGGGAATGCAAACAGACGGTGCGGATTGCAACCCGCAGAATTAATTACTATTTTTGCCACAAATTCCTGTCTTTCAGACTTCAGAAATAATTATGAGACTCAAAATAAAAAAAGGTGTTGACCTGCGCCTTGAGGGTGGAATCCCACCGGGGAGCTCTCCCGTTGAGAGACCGGCATCAACGGTAGGGATATGCCCTGAGGATTTCCCCGGCCTCAAGCCAAAGGTGCTTGTCAAGGAGGGTGAGAGTGTCTTGGCCGGGCAACCGGTTATTGCCGACAAAACTTTCCCGACAATAGTGTTGGTTTCACCGGTAGCCGGCACGGTAAAAGCTGTTGTGCGCGGCGAGCGGCGTAAAGTTGAGTATGTGGCAATCGAGGCAACGGCCCCGACATGTTCCTCACGCATCAGCCCCTCTGGTAATTCATTTAAAGAGAAATTTTTGGCATCAGGGCTTTGGACCATGATGCGCCAACTTCCCTACGACATTGTCCCCGATCCTGAGGTTGCGCCGCGCGACATTTTTGTTTCGCTGTTTGATTCGGCACCGCTGGCACACGACACCGCCATGGATGCCACGCTGTTGGCAGAGGGTGTCAAGGCGCTTTCCTCACTCACCGAGGGGTCAATCTATGTGGGTATGCGTCCCGGTCAATACCCCGACATCCCCGGTGCGGTGAATGTTGAGGTTGAGGGCAACCACCCCACCTCACTCCCCGAGGTCCTAACTGCCAATTTAGCACCTGTAAACAAAGGTGACACTGTGTGGCTGCTGGACGCTTGCTCCCTTGAAAAGATCGGTGCCCTGGCACGTGACGGCGAGTTTGACGCCGAGGTGCACGTAGCCGTGACCGGTCCTGAGGTTAAGGAGCCCTTCATTGCAAAAACGTTGCCGGGTGTTGAGATAAAAAATCTTTTGGGCAATTCCTTGCGTGAGGAAAAACACAACATCAGGATAATAAGCGGTAACGTTTTCACCGGCACACGTGTTGGGGAGGACGGTTTTCTGCGCTGGCCGTATCGCCAGATAACGGTGATTCTTGACGGCAATGACGTGGACGAATTTATGGGGTGGGCATCCTTGTCCCCCGAAAAGATGAGTTCTACCCGCACCTTTCCCGACATTTTTCTGCGACGCAAACACCGCCCCGACTCACGCCTGAACGGCGGTGAGAGGGCCATGATAATGTCAGGGGTCTATGATAAGGCTTTCCCTGCCGATATTATGCCCGAATATCTTATAAAAGCTATCATTGCAAAAGACATTGACCGCATGGAGGCCTTAGGTATCTATGAGGTTACGCCCGCAATGTTTGGCCCCGCTGAATACCTTGATCCCTCAAAACTGCAGCTGCAGAAGATTGTGCGTGACGGGCTGGATTATCTTAAAAAGGAGTTATCATGAAGTGGCTCAAGAATAAAATGGACAAAATGCGGCCCACCTTTGAGAAGGGTGGCCGCCTGGGGTTCCTACAGTCGGTGTTCGATGGCATGGACACTTTCCTGTTCACCCCCAAAAGCACATCAAAAGGGACGTATGCCGCACAGGTGCACGACTCGGTTGACTCAAAACGAATAATGATAATTGTCGTTTTGGCTCTGATGCCTTGCCTTTTCTTTGGCATGTACAACACGGGGTATCAGAATTGGTTGGCCGCCGGTCAAACCCATTTCCCCTTTTGGCAACTGCTGTTATACGGCTTTTTAGCTGTGCTTCCCCGCATCATTGTAACATACATCGTCGGGTTGGGAATAGAGTTCATAGTTGCACAATGGAAACATGAGGAGATTCAGGAGGGTTTCCTGGTAACCGGCATCTTGATTCCGATGATATGCCCCATTGAGACGCCGCTTTGGATGTTGGCCGTTGCCACCGCCTTCTCGGTAATTTTTGTGAAAGAGGTTTTTGGCGGGACCGGCTACAACATTTTCAATGTAGCATTGGTAACCCGCGCTTTCTTGTTCTTTGCATATCCGGCGCAGATGAGTGGTGACTCGGTTTTCATCAGTGCCAAACCCATCTTGGGTTTGGGTTATGATGTCAATTTTGCCGACGGCGTGTCCGGTGCTACCCCGCTGGGTCAGATAGCCTCATACACCGGCGGGGGGCTGACCCTGCATAACGTGGTGGGGGAACCCCTCAGCACCTGGAATGCCTTTCTGGGCCTTATCCCCGGGTCGTTTGGCGAGACCTCAACCCTGTGTGTGTGCATCGGCGCTTTGCTGCTGTTGTTTACCGGCATAGCCTCATGGCGCATCCTGTTATCGGTTGTTGCGGGTGGCTTGTTCATGGGTGTCGTGGCCAACATTTTCGCCACGGATACCTACCCGGCAGCTTACCTTGACCCGTTTGCTCAACTCTGCTATGGCGGCTTTGCATTTGCGGCAGCGTTTATGGCCACCGACCCGGTAACAGCCGCACGCACGGGGGTCGGCAAGTTTATATACGGCTTCCTGGTGGGCGTGGTTGCCGTGATTATACGCGTTTATAATAACGGTTACCCCGAGGGTGCCATGCTGGCGGTTTTGCTGGGGAACGCCCTTGCCCCGCTCATTGACTATTGCGTGGTTCAATCAAATATCAATCGGCGCAAACGGCGCTTAAAGGCTTCAGTGGCGATGAAAGGAGGTGAGCAGAAATGAAAATCGACAAACAGAGCAACCTATATACCATCATCTATATCGTAATCCTGGTTGCGGTTGTGGGCACAGCCTTGGCTTTTACCTCGATGAGCCTGAAATCCCGCCAACAGGCCAATGCCGATGCGGCCAAGATGAAACAGATACTGGCCTCGGTGCGCGTAACGGTTGAACCGGGCAACGACGTGAAAACAGTATTTGACGAAATAATAGTTGACCAACCGGTATTCAACGCCCGCGGCGAACGTGTTGACGGGGAAACGGCCTTTGACATTGACGTGATGCAGCAGTCACAGCTACCTGACGCTAAGAGGCTTTTACCGGTATATGTAGCACGGCTGCGCGACGGGTCTACAAAGTTTATCGTGCCCATGCACGGCAACGGTCTGTGGGGCCCGATTTGGGGTTATATTGCCTTCAACGCCGATGAGAAGTCAACGGTATACTGTGCATTCTTTGACCACCAGAGTGAGACCCCGGGGTTGGGTGCGGAGATTACCAAGCCGCAGTTCTGTGACCAATTCACCGGGAAATCCCCCTACAGTGCTCAGGGCACTTTCATGGGCATCGCCGTGGTGAAGAAAGGGATGAAGGCCCCGCAAGGCGAGGAGTTTGTTGATGCCATAAGCGGTGGCACCATTACAAGCAAGGGTGTGGACGCAATGTTGAACAACTGCCTGAAACCCTATGAGCCGATTCTGCGTGAGTTGACCGCCACGCTCAGCAACCCTAACATGATTAACACTGACAATGATGCCGCGAAGGCTGCTTCAGAGGAGGGAAGAAACAATGGCTGAAAAAATTAGTTATAAAGAGATATTCTTTAACCCGTTCTCAAAGAACAACCCTGTAATTGTGCAGGTGTTGGGCATCTGCTCGGTTCTTGCCGTCACTGCCAAACTTGAGCCGTCAATCATTATGGGTATTTCGGTGATTGCTGTCCTTGCATTTGCCAATGTAATAATATCCTTGTTGCGCAAAACCATCCCGGTCAACATCCGCATCATAGTGCAGTTGGTTGTTGTTGCCGGTCTGGTGGTGATTGTTGACCAGGTTTTGAAAGCCTACGCCTATGACGCCTCACGACAACTCTCGGTTTTTATCGGCTTGATAATTACCAACTGCATCCTGATGGGTCGCCTCGAGGCATTTGCCATGAGCAACAAACCGTGGCCCTCATTCCTTGACGGCGTGGGTAACGGTATCGGGTATGCTCTGATACTTATTATTGTAGGGTTCTTTCGCGAACTGTTCGGTTCAGGGACACTGTTGGGCTATCAGATTGTTCCCGACAGCTGGTACCAGGCCGGATATGTCAACAACGGACTGATGATTTTGCCGCCCATGGCCCTGATAGTGGTTGCCTGTATTATTTGGGTGCAACGTGCCAACACTAAAGCCTGATTGCCGAGATGGAAAATTTCAACCTGTTTATCCAGTCGATTTTTGTCGACAACATGATATTTGCATACTTCCTGGGAATGTGCTCATTCCTGGCGGTATCAAAGAATGTAAAAACGGCCTTCGGGCTTGGCGTGGCCGTAACCTTTATGTTGGTTATCACCTTGCCGATAAACTATTTGCTCAACCGGTACGTCCTTGAGCCGGGCGCCCTGGTGTGGCTTGGAGAGGAATACAAGGGTGTTGACCTGAGCTTTCTTTCGCTGATAATGTTTATAGCCGTCATAGCATCCATGACCCAATTGGTTGAGATGGCTGTGGAGAAGTTCAGCCCCGCGCTGTACAACTCCCTGGGAATCTTCTTGCCGCTGATAGCTGTAAACTGTGCCATCCTTGGCGGGTCGTTGTTTATGCAACAACGCGGGTTTGAGAGCATCACCACAGCCTTTGCCGCCGGTGGCGGTTGGGGCTTGGGATGGTTGCTGGCAATAACAGCGATAGCAGCCATTCGTGAGCGGCTTGAGACCTATTCCCGCATACCGGTTGCCCTGCAGGGTATCGGTATAACCTTTATCCTGACGGCCCTGATGGGTATCGCCTTCATGAGTTTCCTGGGGATAAAGATTTAAGCCACAAGGAACGTAGATACAAATGATTAAGAATTAATTAGAGATGTCTTCATTATCCATAATAACTGCCGTCTGGGTTTTCCTTGCCATCACGCTGCTGTTAGTTGTGCTGCTGTTAGTGGCCAAGCACTTTCTGGTGCACTCAGGCAAGGTGATTATTGACATAAACAACGGGCGCAAAAGCGTTGAGGCCCCTGCGGGCGGAAACCTGCTGTCAACGTTGGCAAACCAAAATGTCTTTCTGCCGTCGGCATGCGGTGGTAAGGGGTCTTGCGGGCAGTGCAAGGTTCAGGTATTCTCAGGCGCCGGAAATATTCTGCCGACCGAGGCAGTGCACTTCTCACGCAAACAGATTGCCGAGAACTGGCGACTGGCTTGTCAGGTTAAGGTCAAGGAGAACATGGAGGTTGGTATCCCCGCCTCTGTGCTTGACATCAAGGAGTGGACATGCACGGTTATCTCAAACAAAAACGTTGCTACATTTATCAAGGAGTTCATAGTGCAACTGCCTCCCGGTCAACACATGGACTTTATACCGGGTTCATACGCGCAAATCAAGATTCCGCCCTTCAAGATTGACTATGACAAGGACATCGACAAGGCGCTGATTGGTGAGGAGTATCTGCCGGCCTGGGAAAAGTTCGGGCTCTTCAAACTGAAGTGTGTTAACACCGAGACAACAGTGCGCGCATACTCCATGGCCAACTATCCCGCCGAGGGCGACCGCATCATGCTGACTGTGCGCATCGCCACCCCACCCTTCAAACCCAAGCCCGAAGTCGGTTTTATGGACGTGCCCCCGGGCATTGCATCAAGCTATATATTTACCCTCAAACCGGGTGACAAGGTAGTAATGTCAGGTCCCTATGGAGACTTCCACCCCATATTTGACTCAAAACGTGAGATGATGTGGATAGGTGGTGGTGCCGGTATGGCTCCCTTGCGTGCACAAATAATGCACATGACAAAGACGCTGAATACCCGCGACAGGGAGATGCACTATTTCTATGGTGCGCGAGCCCTCAATGAGGTTTTCTACCTTGACGACTTCCTGCAGCTTGAAAAGGAATTCCCCAATTTCCACTTCCATCTTGCTCTTGACAAACCGGACCCGGCAGCGGACAAGGCTGGGGTAAAATACACACCCGGATTTGTACATCAGGTGATATACGACACCTACCTAAAGAATCATGAGGCCCCTGAGGATATTGAGTACTATATGTGCGGCCCCGGCCCTATGAGCAACGCCGTGAATAAGATGCTCGACTCATTGGGTGTTGAGCCTGAAATGATTCATTACGACAATTTCGGGGGTTGACACTACGCTGGTTCAATCCGCAAAACGATATGGCCCTGGCAGCGGATGCCGAGTTTTATACTCCGCCCGCCGCCGTGGCTTCTTTTGCCCGTAGGGGTGCTTTGTTGCCATTGTGGTGGAGCAATCCTGGTGACGCGGTTCTTGCCCCCGAGACCCCGGAATGGTGGCAAAGAGATGTCAAAGAAAGATTTCAGTTAAAGGGCGAAATCGTGAATGATGGGGTGCCGGCTGACGACCTCGACCCCTGGGGATGGAGTAAAGATGTCATCAATAGGCTCGGGAGTGTTGTCCCGG
This sequence comes from uncultured Bacteroides sp., assembly GCA_964391735.1. Lineage (GTDB taxonomy): Bacteria > Bacteroidota > Bacteroidia > Bacteroidales > Muribaculaceae > CAG-1031. The sequence continues at coordinate 33,424 of CAYMNF010000009.1, forward strand.
CTTCCGGTGGCGTTGACACCACAGCTATCAAGGCGCTAAGTCACCGACGCACTGCCACAGAAATCCTAAGGGAGTTGGGATGTTCAAGATTGCCGCAAGAGTGTACAACCCTTGACGGGGCCCTACGGTGTATTGACCGACTCGGGGGCGAGGCCGTGATAAAGACCCCATGGAGCTGCAGTAGCCGTGGGGTGCGAAAAGTTTCAGAGCTTTCTCAAAGCTCCCTTTGCAAATTTATCAACGCATCTTTGCAGCGAACCGGTTGCATTATGGTTGAACCATTATATAACAAGACATTGGACTTTGCAGCTTTATTCCGTAGTAGCGGTGGCAAAGTTTCTTGTACGGGATGGTCAATCTTCAAAACCGATGGAAAAGGGTTTTACACCGGGAACGTGGTTGCATCACAAACTGAAATAGCGAAAGAAATCCCGGAGGAGGCTAAGACGCATATCCCCAAGTTGGAAAAAGTGCTGACTGACATTATCGGGGACAGGTACCGGGGAATGCTCGGCATTGATATGTTGCAAAGGATTGACGGGGAAGTGCATCCGTGCGTGGAGCTGAATCTGCGGCGCACTATGGGACACGTGGCCATGGATGTTTTTCACAAAACCGGTATCACAGGGTTGCTGAATGCTGAGCAGCATGACACCGAGCCGTTGGTGCGCATAACGCCCGACCTCTTCCGCCTTGACCCTCTTTAGCGCCGACGTCCTCCCACTGGCGGTTGCTCCATCAGCAACCTCATCCTTTCGGGAACGATAAATACATCGTCAGGTTGCAACGGCTTGAGGTCATCATACCATTGGAAGTCATTCAAGAACTGTTCTGACTTCTTGGCGAGATATAACGGTGTGACGGTGCCTGAGACATCGGGCCACATAACAATCTTTTCGGGCTTGTTATCAACGAACGTGGCATTTAGATATGCAGCCTCGACTTGGGTAAACTTGTTGTATACCGAGTCTTTATCCATGGGGAACATCAAGGCACGCACATTCCCCTCAACGTACAGCCTGTTAAGGACAGTATCGGTTATCCATGCCGTCATCCGGTTGCCCGATAGTTGGTCATAACAATCCTCGCCGATGTGCTCGATGAGCATACCGAACTCCGGGAGGTCAATACGGTCAGCCGTTGAATCATTGAAATGCACGTCAATGCGGTTGCCGAAGACCTGCCGTTTGCCGCTCCAAACAACCGGGTGTCTGAAGAGCCTGAGCATTGAATCAGACTGCGTGGTCACCAGCGAGTCGCAAATGCCCTGGATGTCTACGCGATAGAAACGGACGTTGTGGAAGCTGCGGGTGCGGTATGTTGAGTCCGGCAGCTGTACGGCCACCAGGGTATCGGCGTGGGTATAGAGGGTGTCGCTCTGTGAGTACTCCATTGCCAAGGCACGCCCGGTGACAAATGCGCTGTCACTGACCTCATCATAATAGCCGTAGTCGCCGGTAAGGGTGCACTTACGTGCCGAGTCGGTCATTATCATGTTGCCGAAAGCCTCGGCTACACCTTTGCGCCGGTCATAAACCAGGGTATCGCCTGTCAACGTATTTCCACGCTTTGTCACTACCATTGACCTACCATACAGGTCAGCCTTTTGATTGCGGGTATTGTACTTGCCGCTGTTAGTACGTATCTCACCGTCCTTGTTCACAATCAGCGTGCTGCACAGCAAAGTTGCCTGCCCGGTATGGGTATTATAGCGCAACGAGTCGGTAAATATCCGCACTGTGTCATTGCGGCGGGGACCTGTCAGCTGCACGTCCCAGAAAAACTCTGCGTTCTTGGTGCGCGGATAGTAATACCCCTCACGTGAGGTTAACTTGTTGTTGCGGTCAGTAAGGACACCTCCGAACTGATAGTATCCGACCTCTGAACCCAAATCATATTCAAAGACGTCTGTCTCAAGCTTAACCTCACGGTTGATCATGCGTACCTTTCGGCCCTTCAGGGCATAGAGGCGAGCCATGTCATTCTGGCCGTCATAGTTAAGCTCATCGGCATAAACGAACAGGGTATCGCCCTGTTGCATGCGCACATTTGAATAGGCATCCAATGAGTTTGTGGCCTCATAAAACCGCGCGGAGTCACAGAACATAAACATTCCGCCCTTGCGAAACTGCACATTGCCGCGAACAATCTGGTAATCACGATTCCCCTCCTGCAACTCAAGGACATCGGCATGTTCAAGAAAAACCTTGTCCGGCTGGTTTCGGTTGGCTTTGGGGATAATGGGCTCTATCTTTACCGGTGAGGTGGCATTCGTTCGGCGGGGGGCAGCGGGTCGCCGTCCCTGTGCCAAAACCGAGGGCAACCCTATTGACAGCAACGCCAGCGTCACTGCAAATATTGATAGTATTGACCGCCTCACGACTATCTGTAGCTATTGAGGATGACTACCGGGTGAGCTTATTCCTTGACCTGAGAATCATCATGTATCCAGCCCTTATGTTTGAAGGTGCAGTTGCGCCAACCGGGTTCTATGCGCACGTAAGTGTCGGCAATCTTCTTTTCAACCCAATCGCGCAGGATGCTCTCCTTCTTGGCATCCTCATACATGCTCTTTATTGTCTGATAATCATCCTCAAGGTTAGCGCGGTGCGCCTCAATGCGGTTGGTGAGCTTGACCATTGCCACAATGTCGGCACCCGTCTTTTGGTCTTTCATCAAGAAGGGTTTTGAAACCTCACCGGGCTGCAACTTGTCTACAACCTTACCGATTTCCTGAGGCAGTTGCGCCATCTCAAACCGTGTATTACCGGTTTGGGGATTCATCATAATACCGCGATTGTTGCGGGTATCCTTATCTGACGAAACGGCAGACACGGCCTCCTCAAAGGTAGCCTTCCCGCTCTCAATCATATTTGTGCGCAGAGAGTCCAGGCGGTTCATGGCGTCAATAAGGACCCCGTCATCAACCTTGGGCTTCAGCAAAATATGTCGGCAATTTATGCGGTCGCCGCGTTTCTCTATAAGCTGGATAATGTGGTAGCCGAACTCAGTCTGGACAATCTTGGAGACCTTCTTGGGGTCATTGAGGTTAAAGGCAACTGCGGCAAACTCGGGGACCAATTGCCCGCGCCCCATAAAGCCCAATTCGCCACCGCGGGTGCGGCTCCCCGGGTCCTCGCTGTACAGGATGGCGAGTGTCGAGAACTCACTCTCACCGCGGTTGACACGGTCGGCATAGTCGCGCAAGCGTGCCTTGACATCCTCAACAGCCTCACGCGGGATGGGAGGAGCAATAGTCAGCAACTGAACCTCAACCTGAAGGGGAATAAAGGGCACTGAGTCACTACTAAGGGTTGAATAGTACTGCTTTACCTGAGCCGGGGTGGCTTTAACCTCCTTGGTAAGGGAGCTTTGCACCATCTCAACCTTGTTGCGATTGGTAATCATGTCAGTCAGATTCTCACGCAACGTGTTGAACGGCTTGTTGAAGTATTGTTCAACCTTCTCCTTTGACCCCAATGAGTTTACATAGCTGCCCAACATACCGTCAACCCTCTGGGCTATCATTGAGGAGGAAACCTCAACGGTATCAACCTCCGCCTGATGCAGATACAGTTTTTCAATTGCCATCATCTCTGGGATGACGCAATAGGGGTCACCGTCAATATTGACGCGGTCATAGAGCATCTGCTGGTAATACTCCTCAATTTCAGACTTCCACAACGGTTGGTCACCGATTACCCAAGCTACCTCCTCGGCAACGTTATCTGTAGCAGCCCAAACGCCGATACCCGTAAACAGGGCACCGGCGCCGGCAATAAATATTTTTTTTAAGCGATTCAAAGTTCTGTTTCTTTTGTGCTGTTATTGTGCCGATGAACGCAATTTGTTAAGCTCCTCGCGGTTTATGACAACCGGATATTTTGTGCGAAGCTGTTCAATCCATTGCTTTTCAAGCCAATTTTGATAATCCGGAACCAGTTCACCACGTACGTCACGAGGCTCGGTGGGCTGCTGCAGCAATTCTTTGGTGTAGGGGAAGTAATAAACCCAACGACCCACCTTGCCCGGATTCTCGTGGCCAAAACCGAGGTAGTCAACAACGGGGTCCTCACCTTCAGCCATAATCTTGCGCTCAGCCTTGATGTTGCGACCAAACTTGGCACGCAGCGATGTCACCAGTGAGTCAACCTCAACGGGGTTTTCCTTAAGCCATTGTTCAGCAGCGCGACCAATAGAGTCGTTCATGGCACTGACGATAATCATCTTGTATTTAGGAGCAGACCATACGTAATCCTGGCGATGCTGTTCAAAAAACTCCTTCTGACCCTCAGTGTCGGTATTGCCCTTATCCCATACATTGCGGTTTGATACCTCAAAGAGCAGGATACCGTCACGATACTCGTTCACGAGGTTACGGAACTCGGGGTTTGTCTGTTGCAACCCGGCACGGATCTCCTCGGTGACAGCATCTTCAAGCAGGGCATCAGCGGTTTTATCAAACACCATAATTGCGGCTGCGGGAGACATCTCCTGTTTAGGCATTCCCTTTACAACATCACCCACGGTGATGGCCCTGTTCTTCAGTGTCGCCAGCTTGCTGCCATCCTTTTCAAGGTTAACCATTGCGGCAGAATCAATCTTCTGGTACTTGTTAATCTTGAGGTGAGCCTTTTTGAGCAAAGAGGGGTTGATAACAATGTTGTTATCTGCCATATAGCGCTTAAGCATGGCTTGCCGCGGAGCCTGTGCACGTGCGTCACGGGCCATGGTTGAGTTGATGCGAGACAAAGCCTCGGCAGCGGGGATACCCTCACGCTCACCCTCTTTCTTAACTATATGGAACCCGTATGAGGTTTTGAAAGGCTCAGAGAGCCCCCCTACCGGCAGCGTGAAGCTCTCCTGCTCAAACTCAGGGACCATCTGGCCCATCCCGAACCAGGGGAGTTCACCGCCCTGAAGTGCGGTACCGGGGTCCTGGCTGTATCGGCGTGCAATAGCGGCAAAATCTGCGCCATCCTTGAGCACCTGATACAAAGAGTCGGCTTGCAGCTCAATTTGCTTTACCTCGGCGTCATCCTTGCCGCGGGTAAGGAGCAAAAGGTGTCTAACCTTTACCTGCATGTCAGGTTTCTCCTCAAGCGGCTCAAGGATGTGGTATCCGTAGGGTGCATCCTCAAATACCTCTGAGAGGGTGCCAACGGGGGTTGCCCATGCCATCTGCTCAAAGGGATAAGGAAGCTGGCAGCCGTGTATCCAGCCCATCTCGCCGTTATTACGCTCGGCTGAACGGTCTGATGAGAACTGACGGGCCATTTCGCCGAAGTCGCCTCCTGCCAAAATGACGTTGCGAACTGAGTCAAGACGGTTGCGGTTGGCAAGAGCCTCATCGGGGGTGGCACCTATTGGCATCATGATGTGGCGCACGCGACGCATGTTTTGCAGACGAGCCAATGCCTCGTCACGCAGTCCTTGCAGCACGGTGGTGTCAGCAAGATACGGCGCAGAAAGGTCCTCAACGTACTTCCCGAACTCAGCCTTGAACGCAGCAGTGGTGTCCAAACCGGCACTTTCAGCCTCGGCAACCTTCAGTTTGTAGTCAACAAAGAGGTCAACATACTCATCCAGACTTTGGGGTGTCTGTTGCTGGGTATTGTTCTTGTTGTAATAGTACAGGAACTCATCGGTGGTTACCGGTTTCCCGTTTACAGTCATCAGCACGGGCCCTGACTTTTGTACCTTGGCAGCTGCGGCAGCAACAAACACAACTGCGATTACCAACGCTATGGGTAGAAACAGCTTTTTCATTTGCTATTTTTGTAGACTTTTGTCGTGAATCTATTATTCTGTTTTGTTGAAGAACGTATTAGACCCCTATATTATTATGACACCTTTAACGAGATGAGGCGCTATAGTTTGGAGCCTCGCTGGTTATGGCAACGTCATGGGGGTGACTCTCGGCTACACCGGCATTGGTGATACGGGTAAACCGGGCATTGTGCAGGTCGGGCACGGTGGCGCATCCGCAATAGCCCATTCCTGAACGCAGGCCACCAAGCATCTGGTAAACGACCTCATACAGATTACCCTTGTAAGGAACACGGGCGGCTATACCCTCGGGGACAAGCTTTTTCACGTCGTTGACGTTGCCCTGGAAGTAACGGTCCTTTGAGCCCTTTTCCATAGCCTCAAGCGATCCCATACCACGGTAAGTCTTATATTTCCTTCCGTTATAGATTATGGTGTCACCCGGGGACTCCTCAACGCCGGCCAACATTCCGCCTAACATCACGGCCCAAGCACCGGCAGCAAGTGCCTTGACTATGTCACCGCTGTAGCGTATACCGCCGTCAGCAATCAGGGGCACACCGGTACCCTTCAGGGCTTTGGCCACGTCATATACCGCCGAAAGCTGTGGCACACCCACACCGGCAATGACGCGGGTTGTACATATCGACCCCGGGCCAATACCCACCTTGACACCATCAGCACCATGCTCAACAAGGTATCGCGCAGCATCACCGGTGGCAATGTTGCCGACAACAACGTCCATGTCGGGATACTTGGCCTTAACTGCCTCCAAAACGCCGACAACGCCCTTTGAGTGACCGTGTGCGGTGTCGATGACAATGGCATCAACACCGGCCTCGACAAGTGCATCGACACGCTCCATAGTGTCGGCGGTGACACCTACACCCGCGGCAACACGCAAACGCCCTTTTGAGTCTTTGCACGCATTGGGTTTGTCTTTGGCCTTGGTAATGTCCTTATAGGTTACAAGCCCAATGAGTTTACCCTTGGAATCCACCACGGGGAGTTTTTCAATTTTATGAGCCTGTAAAATCTTGGCAGCCTCCTCAAGGTCGGTCTGTTGGGTGGTGGTAATCAGTCCCTCAGAGGTCATCACCTCACAAACCGGGCGATTAAGGTTGCTCTCAAAGCGCAGGTCGCGGTTGGTGACAATACCCCTCAACATCCCTTCAGCGTCCACCACCGGTATACCGCCGATGTGATACTCGCTCATCATCTTCAGGGCATCACCGACGGATTTGTCAACAGTGATAGTCACCGGGTCATAAATCATGCCGTTTTCGGCACGCTTGACGGCGTGTACCTGGCGAGCCTGCTCCTCAATAGACATATTTTTATGTATTACACCGATTCCACCCTCACGAGCTATGGCAATAGCAAGCGCTGACTCGGTGACGGTGTCCATCGCCGCAGATACCAGAGGCACATTCAATGTTATGTTTCTTGAGAATTTGGTGCTGAGGTTAACTTCACGAGGAAGAACTTCGCTATACGCGGGAACCAACAGGACGTCATCAAACGTCAACCCGTCCATCACAACGCGGTCTGCAATAAACGACATGTCAATCTTTTGTTAAAAATTTATTGCGTGCAAAGGTAAAAATAAAATTTCACACCAACAATAATAAACTCTTTCCCCACGGAGGATTCTCAAACAACCCGGGCCACCGTTCAGACAGACACGTGCACAACAAACCACACTCACCGAGGAACGTCCCCCGATGAGGGTATTTTCAATAAAGGCTGATGAGGACCCTACAACTTATTATAACATCGTAAACAGCATCCCAAAGACAATACCCAGGACTGCCGAAATATAAAGGTGGAGAAGACCAAGGATGTATTTTAACATATACATGAATATTGGTTTATACGCCACAAAGATAACAAATTTCCTAAACTCTTCACACTCCTAAACAAAAAAAGGGGAGGTCTTCAGCCGTCTTCAGCCTTCACTTTCTTGAGGAGCGGGCACCTGACAGCCACCCACACACCCGCGGCAACAATGTGTTCAACACTGCAAACACCCCTAAAGAAAAAGCCACAAGCAATCCAATTACCACAAAATCCGTCATGACAAAAGCCAAAGAACTATCAGGAGAGACAACCATCACCGTTAGGCGCTTAACAATAGACGCTATCAAATAATGAAAAGCGAACATGAAGAAGGTACCCTGTTGCAAAAAAAGAATTACCCTAAACCCGCGCGTTGCCAAAAGAGAGCATACCAACAGGAAGGTGGGTGTGCCAACCAATATACCGGCTGCGAATATGTAATTATCAAGTGCCTGACACGTGTTCAAAGCCCTAAGTACCAAGAATATAAAGTATATAAGGAGAAGCACGGAAGTGGAAGCCCATAAATTACGCCCTCCGAAAATTTTCACAGGATTCAGCCCTTGTATGGCAAAATAAGAACCGAAGCAGAAGAAACACACGCCGGTTAGGTCAAACCAAAAACACGCATCCGGCCACAATCCGCAAATAAACAAAATAACCAATAATGAGCATGTAAAAATCCCTCTTTTCTTTGACAAAAGCCAGTGTATCAGGGGGGCTAAACACATTATCGCAAGCAAATCCCTTATAAACCACATCGGTATATCAAGTGGTGCAGAACTTGGGTCGTAAGTACCCAATATACCATGCAGAGGTTTAAGGGTAAATGGACCAAATGCATTAATAAAGTCAGCCCACCCAATATGAGTTCCGGCCAAACTAGGGAAATAGGACGCCATTGCAGGTTGAACCTTGACACACAGCATCAAAAAAGCTATCAGATTCCATAACAGATATGGAATCAGAAGGGAATAAACCCTTTTTTGCATTTGACTGCGATAAAAATGGGGTTGCCTAACATCCTTTTTATAGAAAAACAGAAATCCCGAAATAAAAAAGAATGTAGGTACAGCAACCCTGGCAACCATATTGCTGAGCAGATCAATAGTAAACAAGGCTGTCTGAGGTACTGCTCCGGGGTCAAATAATCCCGTTATATTACTATGGATAACAACAATCAACAGCATCAGCGGGAATCGAGATATATCGATTGCCCGCGAGAATATGGCATCATTGTCTACCGGTTGAAAAGGGTATATTTTCATCGCAGAAATGTTGAGGCGTAGTGCCGTTGATTACATAAAAAAGCGTCAGGCTGCTGAATCAATTTTCAGCAGCCTGACTAATGAGCGGCAAACGAGGCTCGAACTCGCGACCCTCAGCTTGGGAAGCTGATGCTC